>JAUYPT010000059.1 GCA_030695685.1 Nanobdellota archaeon
CCATCACCACTGGTTAGATTAGTGGAAAAGGCAACAAGGCTGCCACTGGCAACATTCGTTGCAGTGGTTTGCAAAGAATTATTGAGGAAAAAACTGCATTGGCCAATGTCGTTATCAAAATCAGTATAGGTAAAATTAACACTGACATTTTTCCGATCATGAAAATTATCGGGTGGTTGTAGATTATGTAAAGCAGGAGGAGTATCAAGAACGGTTACGGTAAAATTACTGGCAGCAAAGGCGGAATTAAGATTTGTATCAGTACACTGCACATTCCAGCCGATATGGGTTCTGGCAATAGCGGAACTGAAGCTGAATTCAACACCAGAGATAATACTGGTATTACTTTTTTCTACAATGAAAAGACCGGAACTGTTATGATAGAGATCACATTGAGTGATAACACTCGCATCGGTAGCGCTGGCTTTGAATGTCAGAGGATTGTTGTTAGAAAGGACTGTGATGCCATTGGCAGGAGAAAGTAAAGCCACAACAGGGGGAGATGTATCAGCACCTGCGCTTTGAACCCAGTCACCACGATGGTAACGACCGATAATGTCATTTGTAGCTGTTGATTGCACATTCCAGAAAACAATGGAATCATAAACAGCATTAACTGCCTCGCCAGCATTACCATCAATATAATTACCAAAAGTTACACTTTCACCAGCATTGGCAAAGTAAGGACCATATTGGCCGCTGTTGATAGCAGTCTCGTCGTCGCAAAGGGTGTTGTTTACCCAAAATTGTGAAGCAGTCGAACTCCAATTCAAGCAAATTGAAGTCCACGTTTTATCCATCTTACTCGCATCAATACATTCGGGAATGTCTTCTTTAAAACCAATGTTATTATTTTCATCATAGTTAAGCCAGGAAAACTGATTTAATGATCCATCGTTGTGGAAATATATGGCAAACGCTTTCCCATCAGTTCCGCCACCAGCTCTATCTCCAGCAGTGACAAATCGACCATTATTATCTGGTGTTCCATTAAGAAGCATACTAAAACACATTACTCCTTGGTTTGTTTTCATTACCAAAGCAGTGTCGTTCCGTAACAAAGTGCTCAGATCGGCACCAAGAACTTGTCTGGATCTTCCACTACCATTTCTATCTGTGGGATAAATCTGTAGAGTTGATTGGTCAAACCCATAACTGGCGTTGCCAGCAACATCTCTGGTTGTATTAGAATCAGCACATAAACTGCCGCTGGTTTCATCGCAATTAATTACATGGACTGGAGTTGCATAAATTGATCCTAAACCTGGAGGAGTCCAACCAGCAGAAACTAAACTGCTGAGGAGAAAGAATGATAAAAATATCAGAACCAGTTTCATTCCATTTGTAAATAAAATCAATCTAACACCTTTTTGAATATAAAGATTGTTTAGATTATATAAAGATTTTGTCCTGCTTCAGGATTAGTCAATATACATTAGCTGTAATCCAAAACAATAGCAATCACTTCCGTAACCATTCCACCTCTTCGTCCGTCAATTCCAGCTCTGCAATCATGCCATCATCAACAGAACGCCGGAAGGCTGCCTGTAAATAAGGAATCTGCTGCAGTGCTACCTTGCGAGAAGTATGCGTTGCCGTTGCTAATTTTTCCGCAATTTCTTTTTTCTTGGCATTTTTCATCTTCGCCTGCCACATCCGTAAAATCCGCATTGTTGGCCTATACGGAATAAACTGTGTATTTCGTTCGTCTTTCGCCGATGAGATGCCGGCAGTCAAAAGATTGTTGATATAGACTAAAAAACGCCAGTGCTGCTGCCGCCGAATTCTGCCGTTAAAAACATCTGCCCTGGAGAGATGCTCATACGCTTTTGCCAGTGAAGCAGGTGTAGTATATTCCTTTGGTAAATTTTCATCAAGCCAGAAAAAAACAGTGTTAAGATCAACATCAATATCATCAAGGGCAGGCAAGGCATTGGCAACAGAAGAAGACTTAAAAATAACCGCTAACGCGCTGAGAATAGATGTTGTCCGTTTACGGTCAGAAAGTTTCATCACAGAAGAAAAAGTAACTTCCCTATTGTTAATGCTGATGTAAAGATCGATCAATGCTCCCCGCAGATCGCCATCTGCCTGCCGGGCTAATGTATTCAAGGCTTTATCATCTGCCGTAATTTTTTCTTGTGCACATACAGACGATAAAGCGTTGGCGATGGTCTTATAATCCAAGGCTTTAAAATGAATCATCCGTGATGCTTTCTGCAGCGGCTTAAACTTACTGTCAAAGGGATCATTCGCTGTTATAATCACCGGAAAGGAAGAAGTTGCAATTGCTTTGAGTAAAGCAGGAATGCAGCCGCGGTCATGAACACCCGAGATAGCATCGATCTCATCAATGAGAATTATCTTCGGCCTAAAAAATAACGACTGCTGTCCCAACGCGGCGTTAAGGAAACTATTCATCTGTTCTTGATTTCGAAGATCGGAAGAATTTACTTCTAAAAGATCATAATTCAGTTCTTTCGCTAAGGCATGTACAGAAGACGTTTTCCCGCTGCCGATTGGACCGTATACTAATGCTGCCTTCATCGCCTGCTGTTTATACTGAACCACAAAATCCTTCAATTCTGCAATGGCATTTTCCTGTCCTAAAACTTGCGCTGTATTCTGCGGTGCATATTTGACAGTAAAAAGAGTCATCAATTTTGTGTAAATGAAACCTACTTTTAAAAAGTTGTGGTGATGAGGTGACTAATGAGTATCATTAACGATACGGAGAAGTGCTTTGTGATAGTGTGGCAAAGGCAACGTCTGACATTCTTTTCAATAAGGCTTTGCCCTGCTGAATTTCATCTTCCGTTATTTCAGCATCACCGCCGGATTTCAGCAAAATGTAAAAATTATCCAGAAACGAAGGTCGATCC
>JAUYPT010000082.1 GCA_030695685.1 Nanobdellota archaeon
ATGAACAGATGCAACAACAACATCCAGTTGTTTTAATTTTGACGATGATAAAGGCAAGCTACCGTCTTTTAAAATATCAATTTCAACACCGGAAAAAACACGAATACTAACTTTTTTTTGTACTTTGTCGATCTCTTTCAAATACTGTGGCAGGCGTTTTTCATTTAACGGATTGGTAATTCCAATCGGCCCGTAATGGTCGTTGAAAGAAATAAATTTCCATTTCAGCTCTTCTGCTTTTTGAGCCATTTCTAAAAGAGTATTATTCCCGTCTGTCCAGGTTGTATGATTATGAAACATTCCCTGAATATTGTTTACCTTGAGGAGCATCGGAAGTTTCTTTGTATAGGCAGCAGCAATTTCACCCCTATTTTCCCGCAGTTCCGGTTCAATATAAGGTAAGCCTAATTTGGTGTACACTTCCTGTTCTGTCCTGCCTGCTATCCACTTCTTTCCTTTAATGGTAAATAATCCGTACTCGCTTAAGGTGTATCCTTTCTGTAAAGCGATTTTACGCAATTCAATATTGTGCTCTTTATTACCAATAAAATAAAGTAAAGCGGAGCCAAATTCTTTTTCCGTAACTACTCTCAGATCAATCTGCAGATTATAATCCAAAAGGACAGAACTCTTGGTTATTCCTCTTGCAATTACTTTTGTAACTTCCGGCAATGAAGTAAATGCTTTCATCACCTGCTCTGGTTTTGAGGAAACAACAAGAAAATCTAGATCGCCAACCGTTTCTTTTCCCCGCCGAAAAGAACCGGCAACTTCTATTTGTTGCACGGCTGCTACCTTTTGCAACGCTTTCGTTATTTTCTCCACAACCGGCTGGGCATGAATATATAAAAATCGGTGGGGCCTCTTCTTGACAATGTCGATGCCTTCTACTAATATCTGTTCTGTTTTTGCTCCAAATCCCGGTAATTGCCGAACCTTGCCTTTCGCAAGCGCTTTCTCTAAATCCTTAACATTCTTAACTCCTAATTTTGCATAAAGCTGCTTCATTTTCTGCGGGCCTAAATGAGGGATAGAGAGTAATGATTCGACATCAACTTTAACCTCTTTTTTGAGCTTTTGGTAATATTGTAAAGTGCCTGTTTTCAGAAATTCTTCGATTTTAACAGCAATGTGTTCCCCGATGCCGGGAATCTTTTGCAATTCTCCCCGCTGGGCAATATCCGCAATATCTTCAGACAATGATTCGATAGATTGAGCTGCTGTACGGTATGCATGCGGTTTCCAAGGAACCTTCTGCATTTCAAGCATATTTGCGATAGTGCGAAACAGCTTTGCGAGTTCTAGATTTTTCATTGTCAAGAGAAAGAATGAAAACAAATTTATAAACGTTCTTGATGATGAGGTTTGTCCAGAATAATACTAATTTGTATACTGGCGCCCATCGAGGCGCACGAGGTGTCGTCAGACAACTCGTAATCGCGCCGTGCTCCAGTATACAAATATTTTCCATTCTGGACAGCCATGATGATGAAAAGTTAACGATGAAGAATTAAAAGAAATCTAATTGTAAAAAAAAGAGATCAGAAGAATAACCTTCTGATTTCATTATCGTTTTTTTTTCTTCTTTGCTGCTTTCTTTGCTGCCATGTCATTCACCTCATTTTTTGATGATGATATCTGTTTAAGTTATTAAATGTAATGATTACTCAGACTAAACTCTCTACCAAATATTCTCTGAATACCTAAAAACTTTTAAAAACAACCAATCTATTTGCTTCCTATGACTCTCAACTGGGATAAAATCCAAGACAAGTGGCAGAAAGCCTGGGCAGCCGCAGAACTGGGAAAAGCAGTTCCGCAGCAGAAGAAAGAAAAATTCTTTATGATTTTTGCCTATCCTGGAATTTCTGGATTTCTTCATGTCGGCCATATGCGGGGATTTTCCTACACCGACGCTATCTGCCGCTATGAACGGCTCAGAGGAAAAGAAGTTCTTTTTCCAGTAGGGACGCATGCCTCCGGAAATCAGGCCATTGCCTTCGCCAATAAAGTAAAAAATAAAGACAAAGAATGGATTCAGTATTTAATCAGCAATGGTTGTTCGAAACAGAAAATAGTACAGTTAGGTGAACCGAAGAATGTTATTGACTATTTTAACAAAGTGTATATCAATGATTACTGGAAAAAATTTGGGTTTCTCTGCGACTGGGATCGTTTCACCTGTACAACATTCCCGGATTATGAAAAATTTATCCAATGGCAGTTTACTAAACTTATGCAAAAGAATCTTTTACTGCAGAAACCTTATTTTGCCACTGCCTGCATCATTCACGGCCCTGTTGCGGTAGACCCTTCAGAAACAGACATCTCCAAAGGAGGCAATGCAGAAAAACAAGAATATACACTGCTTAAGTTCAAACTGGATGATGATTACCTTGTTGCCGCCACGTTGCGGCCGGAAACAATCTACGGGCAGACTAATCTCTGGATAAATCCTGATGCCTCATATGTACGGGTTGACGTTGACGGTGAACGATGGATAATGAGCCGAGAAGCGGCAGAAAAATTACGGTATCAAAAAGAAAACATGCTTCTGAAGGAGGATGTCAATCCCAGAGAAATTATTGGCAGAATGGCAACAGCTCCTGGCATTAACAGAGAAATACCAATCCTGCCGGCGCCATTCTGTAATCCTGCTGTTGGATCGGGGATAGTAACATCAGTGCCGAGTGATGCGCCGTACGATTATGTTGCTCTTAAACGGTTACAGGATAACCACGCTGAATGTGCTAAATACAATCTCAACATCAGGGAAATTAAATCGATTACGCTTATTCCAATCATTAAATCAAAAGGCTATGGAGATTTCCCAGCGCAGGAGATTGTCCTAAAATTAAAAATTACCTCACTGGATGATCCGCAGCTAGAAGACGCTACGAAAGAAATTTACAAAGCAGGGCATCATACTGGTGTAATGAGGGAAAATGCCGGAAAGTATGCTGGTATGAAAGTAGAAGAAGCGAAAGAATTGGTAAAAACGTATCTCCTAGAACTAGGCAAAGCTGACATCTTTCATGATTTAAGTGAAGAAGTTCTCTGCCGCTGCGGCCAAAAAGTAATGATTAAGAAAATCGAAGACCAATGGTTTATCCGCTATTCTGATCAAGAACTGACACGCAAAAGTAAAGAGCATGTGCAGCATATGGACATTTATCCCCAAGAATATTATCATCA
>JAUYPT010000067.1 GCA_030695685.1 Nanobdellota archaeon
TTTACGCAGCCGCAGATTGCCGGTGTTGGATTGACGGAACAGGAAGCAATCGAGCAGAAGAAAAAATATGTCGTTGGAAAATACTACTACAAAGACACTGGAATGGGAGAAGCGCTGGCAGAAAAAGATGGCTTTGTAAAATTAATTGTTGACCAAAAAACAAAAGAAATTCTCGGCTGCCATATCTTGGGGCCAAACGCATCCATTTTACTCCATGAAGTCTGCATCGCCATGAAGGCAGGAAAGAGTAAAGCGTTGGATTTATTGAGAAATACTGTGCACGTGCATCCGGCATTAAGTGAAGTCATAAACAGGGCTGCTCTCAATGTTGATGTTTAAGATAGTGTACATAATAAAATGACCACACGAAAATACAAACGGCACTCGCAGAAAGAAGTTACAGCATTTATGAAAAGTACTTTCCGTACTGTTCCTTTAAGCCATACAAGCTATAGAGGAAAGATGAAGGGCAAAGCAATTGTCGGAAAATTAAAGAAAACGGGAAAATGGGCGATTAAAACAATTCTGGAAGAGAAAAAATAGTAATATTAAATTATTGTGTAGGCTGGCACTACAGGCCGAGAATACCCGCGAGCCGAATTCGTAGGAGATGGTCGGGCACGCGAAACAATTCTGATAACTTCACCGTGTCATTACGGTAGACTTGAGCTGCTGTTCGAAGCATGCGTTCTGGTAATAATAGTTGGATAGCAAATTTGTGTGCTTCCTCATCTTTCTCATCCTCATGGAAAGTCAAATCACGGTAAACACCGAACGGATGCAATAAGAGATGACCCAGTTCGTGCGCAATGGCATAGTTCTTCCGTTCCGGAGAATCGACACAGAGATAAAGATATGGACGTGGACCACTGCTGTTAAGAGCGGCAAGCCATCCCGCATTAATTGGTTCTTGAACACTCACACCGAGTTCCCTCGCAAGATCCGCCACCGGGACAGGAGGCATAAAGATTCCATAATATTTTAAGATCTGATCAGGCGTAGCTTTGTCTTCTCGAAACACTTTCCATTGTTCTGCATCATTGTTGGTCTTCGTCATTGCTATATTTAGAACGTTCACTTTTTCTTCATCTTAACGGCAGCCCTCACCGCTTTGACAATATCATCTGCAGTTAATCCAAATGCTTTCAGTAATTCTTCTGGCTCTCCGCTTTCCCCAAACCGATCTTTAACACCCACTCTTTTGATGGGGACAGGATAATTCTCGCCCAGAAATTCTGCCACTGCTCCGGCTAAACCGCCATGCCACTGGTGTTCTTCCGCTGTGACCACACATCCTGTTTTTTTGACAGAGCTTAATAATGTCTTTTCATCTAAAGGCTTAACGGTATGGCCATTTAATACCTGACAATCAATTTCTTTTTCTAATTTCTTCGCAGCAAGCAACGCTTGATAGAGTAATGGACCATTAGCGACAATCGTGCAATCTTTCCCAGAGCGAAACTCCTCCAACGTCCCAATTTTAAATGGCGTCTTCTCTGTTGTAATAATGGGATACGAAGCGCGTCCAAATCGAATATAGACCGGGCCGGGTTTTTCTGCCGCTGCAACAGTCGCTTTTTCACATTCATTGGCATCACAGGGAACAAGAACCGTCATTCCCGGCTGAATTCGCATTAAGGCAACATCTTCTAGCGCTTGATGTGTTGCACCATCTGGACCGACAGAAATACCGGCATGAGCGCCACCAATTTTAACATTAATCTCCCTGCCAGGTTTGCTTTCCCAACTGTTATAACTAATTGTCGTTCGTATCTGTTCATTATTTCTGCCAGGGCTAAAAACAGCATACGAAGAGATAAACGGAATTTTGCCGATCGCAGCCATGCCGGATGCAACACTCGCCAGATTCTGTTCTGCAACGCCAATTTCCACAAACCGCTGCGGAAATTTTTCCTTGAACCAATGTGATCGGGTTGATTCTGTCAAATCGGCAGAGAGAACAACAACATTGGGATTTTTTTCTCCTGCCTTGACTAAGCCCTTGCCGTAACCATCGCGTGTTTTCACTTTCTTAATCTCTGGAGAATAAAGCTCCAGTGCAAGGTACGCTGTAGAGTTTAATGATCCCATTTTTTATTGTTTAATCCTCTCTTTTTTTTCCTCTATTGTTATGAATCAATCTAATCGATCCCTTTTTCTATCTTTTCTCTCCAAACACGAAGCTCTGCTAAAGCAACCTTCGCCTGTTCCGCTTTTGGTGGTGTTCGTTCTGTTTCGATTTCTCCCGGCGGAGAACCATGCCAGCGGTAATCATTCTCCATGAACGAAACGCCTTTCCCAGGAGTATTGTGGCCGATGATAATTGTCGGTTTTTCGGTAATTGTTTTTGCTTCATTAAAAGCATCAATTACAGCTCGAATATTATTGGCATCAATCTCAATCACATGCCAATTAAATGACTGATATTTATCAACGATTGGCTCTAATGGCATAATCTCTTCCGTCGTGCCATCAATTTGAATATTGTTACGGTCCATGATTGCGGTGAGATTACTTAACTTGTTTTTGCCGATAAACATTGCCGCTTCCCAGGTCTGTCCTGCTTCCTGCTCCCCATCACTCATCACACAATAGACTCGATTGTTTGTTGCATCCATTCGCAAAGCATAAGCCATGCCGCCGGCTTGACTCAATCCAGATCCTAACGGGCCGGACGTTGTTTCCAGTCCCGGCAATGCAGATCGATGTGGATGTCCCTGCAATCGTGTTCCGAAATGGCGCAGCGTTTTCAATTCTGAACGGGGAAAATAACCGGCATTGGCAAGAGTAGCATATAATACCGGACAAATATGGCCATTGGAGAGAACAAAATAATCACGCTTTTCCCAGAACGGATTTTTGGGATTATGTTTTAAAATATTAAAATAGAGTGCTGTAAAAACATCCGCCATCCCTAAAGGGCCGGCAGAATGTCCTGAACCGGCAGCCGCTAATGAGGTGATGATGTCCTGCCTAATCTGATTAGCAATAAGTTTAAGCTTTTTAATGTCTGTAATTTTAGTGGCTGACGCTCTTTTTTTCATGGTACTTTTATAGTCCCCTTCAAATTAAAATTAATCAAATTAAGTTAATAAATGTTTTGTCTAGGATATAAAAGAATAAAAAGAAAGTAATTAATTTTTTGTACGTTTGGAAATCTACAAAAATACCATTAAAAAGGGAAAACTGAGCTTGACGACAGAAAACGAAACAGGAGAGGGAATGGACCCTAAACTAGCAAGCATTCGACTGCTATCTACGAACCTTGGATTAGGAAAACTAATTGATTGTCAGCCTTTAGATAATCAAAGCAAAGAAGATTTTAGGTGGACTAGTTCATTAATGAGTAAAGTTTATTGGAATTCTTCATATTATCATGACAGCAAAATCGTAGAGGATCTTGCCAAGTCAGTACGGTTAGAGTTTTATAAATCAATGGGAGAATTAAAATTAGAAAACACGGAAGAAACAAAATACTTCCTGGATAAATTATATTTAGCCCTAAAACTTCAAGGAGAGAAAAATCCACTATCACTACAAGAAATAAAAGTTGCGGAACGACTTATTTATTACTGGGCAAGAGAAATCATCTCAATACAGAGTTATAGGGATTTTCACCAACCAATAAGTATTCAGCAGAATTCACAGACTTTTTTTCCCATCTTGACCTTTGACTTATGAGCACTTTTCTTAGTCGTTTTTTTTACCACTTTTTTCTTTGCTGCCATTATTAATAGTACCTCTTTAGTTTATACTCAATTCTGTTAAATAATCGTGTAAATCATGTACGCGCCTAATGAAACGAGGAACAGGCCAACCAGCAGCCGCATTAAACCTCTATTCTTTTTCCTCCATAATTCCAGTTTTTGGGAAGATTTGCCGAAATAGGCAACGCCAATAATAATAAATAAAGGCAGGATAAAAATAAAATTATACAATAACAGCAGAGGAATTCCTTGAACATAATTCCCTTTCCCTAAAATGGCTAAAATTGCTAAATAGGGCGCACCAGTACATGGTAACTCTACAAGCACGACGAAAACACCAAGTAATCCTGCGAGAAGGAAACTTACAACACCATCCTTGCGATGAACATTCTCGATCTTTTGAGTCAAATATGTAAGACGTTTCGCAGCGCCAGGAATGATGCCAAGTGAAAAGCCTTTCCCATACCAAAAGAAATCTTTAATTTCCAGAAGGCCAGCGCCAATAGCAATAACCGCTGCAATCCAATACACAGCAACGGAAAAGCCGAAAGAAACAGTGAATTTCAAAAAACCTAAGCCTATCAGAAAATAGGTTGCATAGACAACTGCAGTATAAATTAATCCTCCTGCCAACATCTTATGAGGGCTCTTAAATACTCTGGTCATAAATGCAATGAGGAAAATAAGCACTCCAAAAACACAGGGATTGATGC
>JAUYPT010000083.1 GCA_030695685.1 Nanobdellota archaeon
TCGACCGTAAAAATCTCCACTTAGTCAAGAATCTCATGCTCAAAGAACTGCAGAAGTTACAAAGCGTTACTGTTAAAGACATTACAGAATCGCAGGATTTCATTGAAGGCGATTATCTTCTCGAGTTGGAAGATGTGCAGAAGGTGGCAGACCAAACGCTTTTCTGGGAAAATGTCCATAATGCAAATTTAATGACTGATTTCGTCGCTAAAGTTAAAACAGTGACGCCGTGGGATGTTCAAAAAGCAGTCAAAAAATATTTAAAAAATTATACCATGATTGTGCTGGAAGGGAAGTGAAGAGATTACTATTTAATTAATTCAAGGATATCCTGCTTGGGAAATTTTCTCCAGCATTTTCCTGTTTTTCTGAAATGGTCCTAATAAAACATTAATTTCCTTGGCAACAGCATTCTTAAGGTCTAAAGGATGAATCTTCTTCTGGACAAATGAATCTTCGATTTCCTGGTATGTTGAATAGTGAACATTTCCTCCAAATTTTTCCGGCCGTTCAATCACAAATTTTTGCTTTTGATCCTGTTTAATGACCATGATCACATTTTTAAGGAAGGCTAAAACTCCGTTGTCTTCAACAATGCCGGCTTCACAATACGCACCATGTAATTTTTTGATAACATCGTCAGGACTGTCTAATAAATCTATTTTTGATTTGGGGTCAGACGCTGACATTTTTTTTCCAACTAAACCGGGAATTAAGGGAGTCATGACCTCTACTCGTGAAGTATAATTCACCTTCGGTAAGTATTCACGGGCGTACATCAGAATCTTTCGCTGGTCAAGGCCGCCGTATTGCACATCAGCACCAAGATATTCCTCATCTAAAGCCTGCATTAATGGATAAATGATGCCACTTAATTTAGGGTTGTCGCCAAATTTAACCACTTCGGAAGCAGCTTTAGTGGCATCGTGAATAGAAGTAAAGGTAGAAAGTTTAAGCACGTCTAAAATATACTCTTTTTTCAGCTGGAAATCAGAACCACGAACAATGCTGATATTTTTAATATCTGCACCTACTGATGTAAACATTAACGGAATAACGTGGGAATAATAGACATATCGTTTCTCGAGTATCTCCCATGGTGTGTTGTCTAATGCCCCATGGATATCAGCTAACAAAATTTTGACTTTAAACCCTGCTTTAAGAAAATCTGACATTTTCAAAACCCAGACATAATAACCAATATGAGGCCTGCCAGTAACAGCGGTTCCTAAATAAACAACGGGCTGTTTTTTTGTTTTGAGGAGAGCCGTTAATTCTTCTTCAGTAACAATTTCCTGTGTGTTGCGCTTAATCAGTGCCAATTTTTCTGGAATATTCATCACTTTTTAAAAAAACAGCCTGATTATAAATATTTAATGGTTATCATATACTAAATGTGATTAGTTTTCGAATCAATTTAATCACATTTGTATATGCTGGGAAACAAAGTTTCCAGCACGCCAGAAATCGCTATTTCTGTGCGTACAAAAGTGCGGATAATTGTTCGAATATTTCGCACTTTTAGTATACAATAATTAATCCCCATTTTAGCAAAATATAAATAGCTCTAGAAACTCAGGCAGTAACAAGGGGGGTATTGAATGGTCAAGGCAGTCCTATTTGATTTTTGGGGGACATTAGTGGAAAATGGTGTCCACAGTCCCATTAAGCAGGTGCGAAGTATACTTAAAATAACGGTTCCGTTCTCAGAATATGTCATCAGAATGGAAAGGGTGATGATGACATCAAACCATCACAGTTTACGAGATGCATTTATTGCTGTTTGTAAAGAGTTTTCTATACAGTGCAATGAGCAGTTGCTGGAAAAATTGATCGGAATGTGGAACAAATCCTGGATGCTGGCACAGCCATATGAAGAAGTGCAAGAAGTGTTAGAACGATTAGGGAAAAAATATACCTTGATACTTATATCCAACACTGATTCTTTTTCTATCGAGAAAGTAATGGAAAAATTTAATTTAGGATCGTATTTTAAGAAAATTTTCTTTTCGTATAAAGTAGGAATGCTCAAAGGAGAACGGAACTTTCTCAAACAGGTGGTAGATGAAACTGGTTTAAAGATTGAAGATTGTGTTGTCGTAGGTGACAGCATCCAAAGTGATATGATGGCAGCAAAAAGAATAGGTATGAAAGCTGTTCTCCTCGACCGCAGAGAGACACGGGATTTCTATCCAAAAGTGAAAGATTTAAAAGAACTAGAAAACATACTAGAAAAGATATGATTGAGATTATCTTTTTGGGCACCGGTAGTATGCAGCCGACAAAAACCAGAAACCATTCTGGAATATTTTTAAAATATCGGGAAGAGAATATTCTTCTTGACTGCGGCGAAGGTATCCAACGGCAGATGAGGATAGCAGGAATAAAACCAGCAAAAATAACTAAATTACTCATCAGCCACTGGCATGGTGATCATGTCTTTGGCATTCCGGGATTGTTGAGCGCAATGGGAGCAGACCAATTTTCCAAAAAATTAACCATTTACGGCCCTCCAAAAACAAAAGAGTACCTGCAGCATATGTTAAAATCATTTGCTGCAAAAAATATCATTGACTTTGAAGTCCATGAAGTTAAGTCCGGCATTATCTTTGAAAATAAGCAATTTATCCTGGAAGCAAAACAGCTTAAGCACTCCACTGTATGCATCGGGTATAGTTTCAGTGAGAAAGACAGGCTCAGAATTGATATCAAGAAAGCAAAGCAATGGAATGTATCTGGACCAATCCTTGGAAAAATACAGCAAGGTGAGTCAGTACACGTTAACGGGAAAGTGATTACAGCGGCCGACATTACTTATAAAGTCAGGGGAAAGAAAATAAGTTACATCGCTGATACTATCCCCTGCAGCGGCGCTGATGCTCTGGCTAAAAATGCTGATCTTCTCATCGCCGAAGGAACTCATCTGGATGAAATCAAAGACAAGACAAAAAAATATATGCACCTTACCGTCAAGGAAACAGCATTAATTGCCAAGAAAAACAAAGCTAAAAAATTAGTCGTTACAC
>JAUYPT010000084.1 GCA_030695685.1 Nanobdellota archaeon
CATTTTTCCTCAACTAAAGTTTGGAAGATATCTTATTATTATGCAATATTAATATCTTCCATTACATCAGTAGTTACAAAGCGCGCAGTGTTGCTTAAATTTTATAAATAGCATTTTCTGCGTTTTCCCATAAAAGAAAAAATGGTGGTTTTTATGAATGTAAAACAACAGTTAAAGATCGGAAAAAAGAAAATTGGGGTCTGGGGCCTTGGCTATATCGGCTTTTCCTCGATTGCCCATTTTGCCAGAGCAGGCGTAAGCTGTCTGGGCACGGATGTGTACGAAACAAGGGTGAATGATGTCAATAACGGAAAAGCAACCATTCCAAATCTCGACTTCTGGCTCGGTTTTGATACAAAGCCGTTAGCAAAAGACGGCAAGATGCAGGCAACAACAGACTGGAAGAAACTGATCAATAACGACATCGCTGTTCATCTCATTACTATCCCTACAGAAATGAACGGAAAACCGCATCATGATATTTTAATTGATGTTATTAAAAAAATCTGCACGATTAAAAATCTCACTATTGATCAACCTCCATTAGTCATTGTTGAAAGTACTTTAACGCCGACCGTTGCCGACAGTATCGTTATTCCTTTATTTAAAGAGCAGGGATTAGAAGTCGGCAAGGATATTTTATTTGGAATTGCACCACGGCGAGATTGGTTCACGTCTGCGGATAAAGGCCTGAGCATGCTGCCGAGAGTTGTCGGCGGCACGACGAAAGAAACAACAAAATTGATGGCTGAAGTTTTAGGCATCATCTGCCAGAAGATTATTGAAGCGCCGGACCATAAGCATGCAGCCATTGTCAAAAGCATTGAAAATGCCTATCGGCAGCTAAATATTACCTTTGCCAACCAGTTATCAGCAGCCTATCCTGATTTGGACATGACCACGGTTCTTAAAATGGCGGGCACAAAATGGAATGTAGAAACATATCATCCATCATTCGGCACCGGAGGCTATTGCATCCCTTTAGCACCGCAGTATGTTCTGGAAGGAGCAAAATATCCCGAAAAATTGACATTGTTGAAAGAATCATTAAAAACTGATTTTTCCCAGCCCGATACTGTCGTCAATAGTCTGCTGCAGCGCGGCGTACAAAAAGTAGCGGTATTAGGAATAGCCTACACCGGCGATCTTAAAGTGCACGTCTTAAGCCCTGCTTTACCAATCATTAAAAAATTACGGGAAAAAGGCATTGACGTCAAAGTTCATGATCCCTATTATGAGGCAGCAGAAATTCGCAGTCTTACCGGATGCGACTCACTGCAGTTCCCTCAAGGTTTACATGATAGAGATACTATTGTTGTTGTTTCTCCCCACATGCAGTATAAATACACGACGATGATAGATATTCTCGATAACCTGCGCAACGCCAGATTGATTGTTGATAATATGGGTACATGGAACGATATTCCCTTTCCACCCAGTATTAAATATTTTGAAGCTGGCCATGCCCATTGGCTAGAGTAAAAATAGTAAGAGAATAATCATGAAAATAGCCATCGCCCAACTCAATTCGACCGTCGGCGACCTTGATGGAAATTACGCTAAAATTATCAAAGCTATACATCGAGGAAGAGAGGAGAAGGTACAGCTACTTGTTTTTCCGGAATTAACGATTACCGGTTATCCCCCTAAAGATCTTCTGATGAAAAAATCGTTTATTCATAAAAATCAGGAGATTCTTCAATTGATTACAAAACAATGCCACAATATTGCTGCCATTGTCGGCTTTGTAGATAAATCTAACAATGGAAATGTGTATAATGCTGCTGCTCTGATCAGCAATGGCAACATTATCAGTATTCATCATAAAAATCATCTTCCTAATTATGATGTTTTTGATGAAAAACGATATTTTTCACCCGGTGAGGAAGCAGCGATTGTAGAACTTAACGGTGTAAAAATAGGCATCACCATTTGTGAAGATATATGGGTTGACAATGGCCCCTTCGTTCGGCAAAAAGAATTAGGTGCAGAATTGATCATTAACATTTCTGCCTCCCCATTCCACGCCGGAAAATGGAAAGTGAGGGAAGAACTCATTTCTCGGCGGACGAAAGAACATACTGTTGCGTTACTTTACGCCAATGCTGTCGGCGGCCAGGATGACCTTATTTTTGACGGCAGAAGTTATTTTTTTAACCGCAATGGTACTAAAGTTGTCCAAGGAAAAAGTTTCGGAGAAGATTTTTGTATTCTTGATACTGAAAAAGAGTTAGTACACAATCACCAAGAAGTAACCGCTGTTGAAGAAATTTATCAGGCATTGGTGTTAGGAATACAAGATTATGTTCAGAAAAATGGGTTTACAAAAGTTATCATTGGATTAAGCGGCGGCATTGATTCTGCACTAACAGCTGCGTTGGCAGTGGAAGCATTAGGAAAAGAAAATGTCATCGGCGTTTCCATGCCCAGCCACTTCTCTTCTCCCGGAAGTATTGACGATGCCCGCCAATTGGCAGACAATTTAGGAATTAAATGTGATATTATCCCTATCAAAGACTGTTTCGAGTCCTATGGTAAAACGCTGCAACCGCAATTTTCCGGCACTCCGTTTAACGTTGCCGAAGAAAATATTCAAGCACGGATTCGCGGCAACATCTTAATGGCGCTGTCTAATAAGTTTGGCTATCTCGTCTTGACCACCGGCAATAAATCTGAATTGTCCGTCGGTTATGCAACGCTTTATGGTGATATGTCCGGCGGCTTAGCGGTCATTTCCGATGTCCTCAAGACGAAAGTCTATGAATTAAGTAATTATATCAATACCAAAGCAGGATTTGATCTTATACCACAACCTACTATTCGTAAAGAGCCATCGGCAGAATTACGGGAAAACCAAAAAGACAGTGATTCCCTGCCGCCATACGAAATGCTTGATCCAATCCTAGAAGCATACGTTGAAAATGACCTCGCTATCGAAGAAATAGTGGCAATGGGTTTCGACCATGTAATTGTCAATAAAATAATTACACTCGTCGATCGTAATGAATATAAGCGGCAGCAGGCAGCGCCAGGAATTAAAATAACCGCACGGGCGTTTGGCTCAGGCAGGAGAATGCCTATTACTAATGGGTGGAAGGAGAAAATGAATATGCACAATACAACAACGGAAAAGAATACAAAACAACAACAAACAGCTCTTGTTACCGGCGGCGCTGGATTTATTGGCAGCCATTTGGTGGAAGCGTTGGTAGAAAAAGGATATACAGTTACAGTTCTGGATAGTTTAGTTAAAGGAAAATTGAGCAGTATTAAACATCTTATCGATGCGGGAAAAGTTATCTTCATTGAAGGTGATATTCGAAATAAGGACAGTGTTGATAAAGCAATGAAAAATGTGGAGTACGTTTTCCATACTGCAGGCATTCATATTCAAAAAAGCTGTGAATCTCCGGAGGATGCTATTGATGTCAATATCAAAGGAAGCTACAACATTTTCCATTCTGCATTGGAGCATAAAATCAAAAGAGTTATTTTCAGCTCCAGTTCCAGCGTCTATGGGGATCCAAAAGTACTGCCCATGACCGAAGACAGCGAGATGAATATTGTCGAGCCGTATGGCGCAAGCAAATTAATGTGCGAGCATTTATTACAGTATCTCGGTAAACAAGGGTTAAAATATACTATCTTACGCTACTTTAATGTCTATGGCTCCAGACAGGCAGTGCACGCGTATTATACGACCGTTGTCATTCATTTTATCAATAGGATTATGAATAATGAGCAACCTGTCATTGATGGTAAAGGAGATCAGTCCATGGATTTTACCCACGTCAGTGATGTTGTTCGGGGAAACATCCTCGCAGCAGAATGTGAAACGGAGAATGAAATTTTTAATATCGGCACCGGAAAAAGCACCTCTGTTGCGGAATTGGCTACCATCATCATCAAGGCATTAGGAAAGAACATTACTCCCCAGTTCAGAGATAGGGAAGTGCTAGTCAGCAGACGACAAGCCTGCACGAAAAAGGCGGAAAGACTGCTTGGATTTAGATCGCAGGTTGTAGTAGAAGAAGGCATGTCCATGGTGGCAAAGGAAATTGCGGAACATTTGGAACAATATAAATGATAGTAACATTAAAATGATCACGAGAATTGCCAAACCGGAAGAGTTTCCTAAAATAAAATCTCTACGAGGCAACAGCAGTGGTAGCAAAACCGGAAAGCAAAGCAGGATTAAAAATGAATTTAAGTTGTGGATTTGTTCCAGATCCAAGTTTAAATCACCTGCTATACTGGGAAGGAGAAAGCTATGTATTACATAAAGGAATGTATAAACCTAATCTAAAATAAGAATTACTATCACTATCAAAATTAGATTTTATTTAGGCCGTAAATGGAGGAAAAAGAATGATTCAGCATCAAGAAGAATATAAATTCAAAAGTATTGGAAAAAATGTAACCATCTTCCCTTTAGCAAAAATAGTTAATCAAGAAGTCATTGAAATTGGTGATGACTGTAAAATTGATGATTTTACATTTATCAATGGCGGCAAAGGCATTAAATTTGGGAAAGGAGTTCACATTGCCTCATTCACCAGCATTATTGGTGGAGGAGAGTTGATTATGGGTGATTATACCGCAATAGGATGCGGTGCTAGACTTTTAACAGGAACCGGTACATCTCAAGGAAGGATGAGTGCTGCAGTACCCAAAGAACAAATGGATCTTATTATTGGAAAAATAGTTATAGAAAAAGATGCTTTTATTGGAACAAATTGCATAATTCACCCTAATGTTACCATTGGTGAAGGAGCTGTTGTTGGTAGTAACAGTTTAATTTTGAATAATGTGGAACCTTGGACAATTAACATTGGCAATCCTTGTAGGACTATTGGAAAAAGAAAACATATTGAGTTTAATGATTAAACTTTTTGTTATAAGAGTTATCTAATGGAAATCCCGCTTTTTAAAACACACTGGATGGAAAACAATATTAAAGCAGTAGAAGTAGTCATCCGCCGTGGAACACACTGGGCTGTCGGCCCTGAAATAGAGCAATTTGAAAAAAAGTTGGTAGTGTTTACCGGCAGGAAATATGCTTTAACATTTAATTCCGGCACATCTGCTTTGGTAGCACTCTATTCTGCTGTTGGTGTACACGGAAAAGAAGTCATTGTCCCCTCGTTTACGTTTATCGCTACTGCCAACGCTGTGCTGCTTGCCGGTGGTATTCCTGTCTTTGCTGAATCAGAAGAAGAAACGCTGGGGCTGGATGCTGCTGATGTTGCCCGAAAAATTACACCGAACACAAAAGCGATTGTTGCTCTGAATTATGCTGGTGGAGTCTCACGGGATATTGAAAAATTGCAGCAGCTGGCAGCGGAGAAAGGAGTTTTCCTGCTGGAAGATAATGCTCATTCATTAGGAGTTTATAAAAATGGCAAGCAATGCGGAACATTTGGAGTAGGAGCAGCATTAAGCTTCTGCCAGAATAAGCTGATTACTACCGGAGAAGGCGGTGCAGTGATTACTGATTCGCAGGAATTATATGAAAAAATGAAATTGCTGCGATCGCATGGGAGAGTTGAAAATAGTGATGGGGATTATTTCTCTTCAACAAAAGAACATGATTATCTGGAAGTAGGGCATAACTTCCGCATGCCGACGATGAATGCAGCATTGGGCTTATCACAATTAGAACATTTTGAGCAGACGGTGAAATTACGAAAAGAAAGCGGCGATGCCTTAAGTGCAGGATTACAGCAAATCAAAGGAGTAAAAGTTCCATTGGTTTATCAAAATTCAGACCATTTTTATCAAATGTATACCATTACTGTAGAAAATAAAACAATACGGGATGCGTTGCAAAAATACCTCAATGAAAAGGGAATTATGTGTCGGGTGTATTATGATCCTGTCCATCTCAAAAGTCTTTATCGTCAAAATTTTGGATGTAGAGAAGGAGACCTCCCACAGACAGAAGAGTTGTCGCGAAGGATATTGACACTGCCGATGTATCCAGGCATGAGTACAGAAGAAATAAACTATATTGTCAGCAGTGTTACAGAATTCTTTCAAAATTTAAATCAAGGAAGCAAACAATGAAACTCATTTTTAAGGGGGATGCGGATAGTATTCCTACTCTTGAAGAAGCTGGTTTTGGCCCATTTGAGTTATATGTCCGAAATGCGCAGGATTTAGAACGAAATTATCATAATATTATCGCGCTTCACTTTCACTATAAATTAGATGATGGCAGAACTATTAATCTTGCAGATGAAGGAGAATTAGGAGATAAATCAGAAGCGATGCTGCGGAAGGCGGTAGAATGTGCATTGCGCAACAAAATTAAGAAAGTAGTTTTTCACCCGCCGTACGTTGATCTAACAGTTGTTTCAAAAGAAAAAGCGATTAAAACGATGGTTCGGCGTTTGGAACGGGTACATCATCCAGCTGTTTTATTGTGTATTGAAAATGTCTGCCTGTGGATTAGTCAAGCCTACACTAACGAGCCACTTTTTGTCGAGCCGGAAGATTATTTTATGATACTTAAAGAAGCAAAAATACCACTTGGATTAACATTTGATGTTGAACATTTTTGTGCTACAGCAGTGATGAAATTATTTTATTTTAGATACAAAGATGATATCATTGCAGCGGCACAAAACAATAACTACCCTCTACTTAAAGATAAATTCGAGTTGGAATTGCGCAGCTGCACGGCAAAAGATCTTCATAATCAATGCCATTCATTCCTTGCAGAAGCTTTGGAAAAATTAAAGCCATATATTAACCATGTTCATGTCTGCGGCTCAGACTATGCTAATTATTTTTTTAATCCACTCACGACAAGCCCATTAATTGGAGAGCATCTTCCTATTCATTTTTCTGGAAATTCCTATGGGTTGGATGTCAAGGATCGTCTTGACCATAAAATATGGATAGAAAAGTTAAAGGATACTAATCTTGATGTCGTTCTAGAAATTAGTCCAAAAGAAGGTTACAATTTTATAGATTTACTTACAAAGAGCAAAAAAAATATGGAGAAGATGTTATGAATATTGTTGTAATTATCCAAACACGGATGAATTCACAGCGATTGCCAGGAAAGACATTACTCAAAATTAATGGAAAAACGATCATTGAACATGTCGTTGAAAGGGTGGCAAAAGCGCAAGGGGTGGATAATATCATTGTTGCCACGTCTACTGCCGCCAGTGATGATCAGCTTGCAGAGCACCTGCACCAGAAGAAAATTGCCTGTTTCCGCGGTAACGAAAATGATGTTCTGGAAAGATATTATTTAGCAGCTAAACACTATAATGCAGATATTATTATTCGGGTGTGCGGCGATCAACCACTCGTTGATCCTCTGGCGATAGAAATGACTCTTCAAAACTGGGCTGAGAATACATTTACGTATTGCAAACACGAACAAGGCTGGCCGGATGGAACAGGATGTGAAATTTTTTCATTTTCTTTATTGGAAAAAGCACAGCAGTTATGCACTGATCCTTTTGAGAGAGAACATATTAAGCCTTTTTTCCTGAATAATAAATACAAATTTAAGATCAAAACTGTTGATGCGCCTTCTGATATCCACAGCCCTGCAAGCCATTTAGCAGTTGACACAGCAGAGGATTTTAAGCGGATAAGCGTTCTTCTAGAGCCGTTTAAAAATGGTGATTTCATAGAACTTAAAGAAATATTAAAGAGAATCAAATCAGATCATCAAAAGATATTAAATCATCCTCTTTGAGATTTCGTCTAAGTGTTCTGCCGATAACAAATTGATTCTTTTCCGGCTCTAAGCCAATGCCAGGTCTTTTGTAGTCAATGTCGTTGAGAGTAATAACTTCTCCAGCCTTCATGTCTCTTGTGACAATGATACTTCTTCTAAAATGGTGTCGTTTTTGCAGCTCAGCATCAGAAATTATACGATGATATTTTCCCAACGCTTTCTGCACTTTTCTGCATTCTTCTACAACTATTTTCATATCTGCCGGTTCTGCAGAAATTTTATGATCCCATCCAGGGAGATTCTTATCAATGGTAAAATGCTGCTCTATGACACAGGCACCCTTCGCTACCGCAGCAATAGGCATGGTAAATCCTGGACTATTATACGAAAAACCTATAGGAAAATCAAAATGATCGCGGAGCATATCTATGTTATTTAAATTTGTAATTTCTGGCGGTGTTGGATAGATGGAGAGGCAATGAAGAATAACGATTTGGTTATTACCATTTTTAGTGATTGTTTCTACTGCGGTTAATATTTCAGTCATGCTTGACATTCCTGTAGAGAGGATGATTGGCTTGCCTTTTTTAGCCAAATACGCTAAAAAAGGATAATTATTTAGGTCCATAGAGGCTACTTTAATAATTTCCATCTTTAACTCATCGACAAGAAAATCTGCCCATTCTTTATTGAGAGGAGTACAGAAGAAAGTGATGTTTTTCTGATCACAATATTTTTTAATTTCCCTGAATTGTTCTTTTGATAATTGATACTCTTCCATCTCTTGTTTAAGTTGAGGATGAATCTCTGTAAATAATTTTTTAAGAACAGGTGATTTGTCCATAAGTTCTTGCTGCCTTTCATCATCAGAATAACAAGACCTGGAAAAAATATCAAATCCCCATGCTTGGAATTTAACCGCATCAACACCGCATTCCACGGCAGCATCAATCATCTTTTTGCATAAGTCCATATCCCCATTATGGTTAGAACAACAATCTACTGTGATATACGGATCTGCAAAATTAGAAACTTCTTTCTTTCCCAAGCGCACTGCTTTAACCATATTTTTCATAGCTGATTAAAGTGTTTATAATATTTATGAAAAAGAAGAAAGGTCTTTCTTTCAAAAATATTAAATAGGTTCATTCTACAATTACTTTATGAACATTGCTTTTCTCTCCGCTGGTGCTTTACGCAATCCCAAGGAATCAGCACATATTACGACGATGGAGTTAGCCAAAGCAATAATTGCAGCAGGGCATACTGTCGTAATTATAACAAGTAGAATAGAAGGAATGCCAGTCAAAGACGAAAAAGAAGGAGTGCTGATTTACCGGTCTCATTTTCCGTTCTTAAGTAAATTATTATCGCATCCTTTTGGCTTACGGACAGTTCAGAAGGAACTAGGAATTACATTTGATATTATCCACAGTTTCAGCGCCACGCCGTTGTTTGTGCTCAGCGGATGGCTCGCCAAACTGTTTTCTCCACAGGCAAAGGTAATCCATACCTTAAAATCATATTCCAAGCGAAAAGGCAATCTTTATCCACTGTTAAACCTTGCTGACGCCATTACTGTTCCAACTGCCATTTTTGCGGATAAGTTAACATTGGTTAGGCGACAAAAAATAAAGATTATCCATTCTCCGCTTCGCAGCGATAAATTTCTTCCACAGGATAAAGTTAGATTAAAGAAAAAGCTAGGATTCAAAGGAAAAAAAATAATTTTGTATTATGGCGGAATGTGGGATAATAAAGGAATTAATGTTCTTCTGAAAGCAATGCCGCTTATAACAAAGAATAATTCTGATCTTCTTATGCTCTGCGCTCCGCGATATAATCAGATTGAAGAGCAGCAGCGATTGGTGAAAGAGTTAAAAATGGAAAATAATGTTCGATTTATCATTGAGGATATTCCCATCGAGGATTACGCCGCCATGGCTGACATTATCGCTTTACCATACAAGAGTTTAATCGGCACGGAAGGCAATCCTTCCTGCGTATTGGAAGCAATGGCCTGTAAAACAACTGTTGTGACAACGGATTTACCGGAGCTGCGGGAGATTGCCGAAGGATGCGTGCTCTTTGCCAAACCAAATGATGTTAATTCATTGGCTAAGACTATTGATTATGCCTTGAACGATGATAACTCTGAGATGATTGAGAAGGCATATCAGAAGTCATTAGAGTTTGATGTGAAGAGGATTGGGGATGATTTTGTAACTATTTACAACAAAAATTAATACCATTCCCTCAACAACTTCTCCACAACGACAGCAGCAACAGTCTCAAAATCATGCTCTTTATCCATTGTCTTTAATGTTAAAGAATAGTCAAACCTATTAAAAATAGCCAGCTGCCGTTCTAATTCTGCAATCGGCTCTTCCGGCCGGCGCTGGTGTAAAACATCGGGAGAATTATACAGCAAAATAGATATCGTTGGTTTTGGAAATAATGATAATAATGCTCTCTTAATCCAGAAGGGCACGTTCTTCATCAAAATAATATCAGAACAATAACGATCAGTAATGACCATCGTCTTTTTCATTCTGATCGGAAAAATATGGATATAATAGCGCAGCCATAAATCCAGAGCAAAAACAGGAGCAGAAAGTATATACCATAATTTTTGTGGTGATGCTTTCTTTTGCTTTTCCCGTGACTTATATTTCATCCCCAGTTTCGTAACAGGCAAAAGATGGCTTCGCCCACGACCCATATAGATGGTAGTCACTTTACGCCCCTGATTTTGGAAATATGATTTCAAACCAGAAACTACTGTTGATTTTCCTGCACCATCAGGGCCGACAATGCTGATTAAAGGATACGGCCGAAATAATTTCTTCCAGCGCAGCCAGCGTAATGATAATGCTGAGAGAGTTAGTATTCGTGACGGTTTTTTGATCACAAAATACGCTGCCAGCCGATACGGCGTAATCATCTCAAATTTGTCTTCTGTAACCAATTGGTATAACTGCCGTGCAATTCTCGTATTAAAAATTCTGGATAACTGAGAAAGAACATACTCTTTATCAACAACAAGAGACCGCAGTATCCGCTGATACTTCAGCTTACAGTAACGCTTACCAAGGATGGAATGAACCAACAGCATCACAAATGTGTCATTATCGGAAGGAACGTACAAGAAATCTTTTTTAAATCTATTTTGTATAACATCAAGATACTTCATATCATTCCAATGGACACCGCCGACTTGAAGATCAAAACTTATTTTCTGTAGATTAACCAATTTAAAGTAAGCTTTATGTTTCAGAGAAAACTGCTGCTGCCGCTGTATAAATCCATACTGTCGAAGAATAGCATCCAGCCGGGGAAAATCCTCAGTAGAAACAACCGTATCCATGCTTTCAATAGCCATCGGATCTCCCAGCAGAAATTCATAATTACGAAGGATACAGTAGTGAATATCATGACGATTACATTCTTCCAGAACTTGTCTAATCTGCTTTAGCTGTTCTTCTCGTTCCATAATTTTTGGCCTCACGATTCTCTCTTTTAACAATCAGTATCAATCCATACATAAATAACGCCGGCAGTAAAATAAGATATGATTGCTCCGGCCAGACCAGATTTAAAGTATAGTGTTTCAATGATAATGGATATAACAAGGCAACACCGCCGCTAAAATGCTGCAGCAGCGCATCCGATACAAAGTGAGTGAGAGCCCCTAACGTTATCAATGCCACAACAATTTTATAGCGATACCGGAACAATGGTGCTATTAATAACGTTACCAAAAACAAGACAAACGGCGTATGAAATGCGCTCAGCAGCGTATAATCAAGTGCAGGAAGAGGAATGAACAAGCGCAGCAGCACTAATTTTGGCAGGATGTCTGGAAGGAGAGCACCAAAAAAAAGTAAACTTTTCTTTCGAACGGAGAATAATTCTCCCACAACAGCAGCAATGACAATATGCGTTAACCAGTCCGGCATTTTATACTCTCCTCACAAAACCACGAGCTGTTACGCTCCATTCTGTACAAAGAGAAAACAGAACCAGTAACCCGGCAAGAAAAGAAATGCCATAGAGAATAAAATTATAGTTGTAATTATGCACATCAATTGCTTTTACTGTACCATCCTGCTGCAAAATTCCATAAACGGAAATTTCACCATAACGAGGAGGGGTATGTTCTTGATTAAAAATGACTTTCACAGGATGATGATTATAGATGGCAATGAACCCATCAGCAGATGATTTTTGATAAACACCCATAAAATTTTTATACAGTCCAGCACAGCAGGAAGGATTCTCCATAAAATCATTCATCGTGAATGAGTCAACACTATACACAAGATAATAATGGAACAACATTAGGATTAAAATACAACCTGTTACAATATAGCCAATGAGAGAGAAAACAGAACGCTTCATGACGGTTAAAAACGATAAAATCTATTTTTAAAGGTAGTGGTACACTGTTCTTAAGACTCCTCTTGCAGAATCTTTTTAAAGAGATAGAATGCCGAAATGGCATGAAGAAAAAGATAGCGTTATTTGTCATTCTTATAACTGTGCTTCTGTGGACTGCAATGAATGATTATCCTCTGTTATCAACAGCATATAATGCCGTGATGCGGTCAGAGTATAGGCCAGTTCTTGCCAAAGATAAACAAGACCTGCGCGCAAATCTTAATCTTGTTCAGGAAAATATCAACACTATTCACGAGAATTGTACTCTTGATACGGCAGCATTGGAACAAGAAATAACAATGAAACAAAAAGAAATCGAAGAGTTATCCTGGAAAAACATTGTTTTGGACATTCGTCCCATTACAAAAGAACTTTTTTTTGTTCATAAAAAAAGCAATGACCTCAAAAAAAAGTGTTCAGGAATAGAGGAGATTCTGGTTGTAGACCGTACCAAAGCGTATGACATTACTTCTCCGCAGTTTATAACCTACCTTGCAGTAGATTCTCACGAAGCGCCGTCATTTGTCAAAATAGAGAATAACGGCAACAGCATCATAAAACCTGATCTGATTATTAACGGCCGTGATCTCAGCAGCATAGAAGCTATTGCACAGAGCATTACTAACGATGCCATGACAGACAAAGAGAAAGCATTGGCAATTTGGAACTTTGTGAAAGATAGTAAATACCATTTCGGAAATCCGACAACCTACGTGGAAAGAGATTCTATTGATTTAATTCATTCATGGGGGTACGGCAATTGCGGCGTTACAACCAGAGCAGTCGTTGATTTAGCGATGCTGGCAGGATTACCGGCACGGGAATACCGCTTAGGAGTTCACATCGTGCCGGAAGTTTATTTTGATGATGATTGGCATGTTCTTGACGCCGACGGCGGCATTTATTTTACCGCTGATGACGGCACGATCGCCAGCGTGGAAGATATTGAGAAAGATAGTACTCTTCTTGCCACTGCCAACAGCAGTATTTATTCTTATGACTATTTTAAGAATTCTTACAGTACTCTCAACAATAACGTTGTCTTTCAGTATCAGCCACACAATATCAATAAAAAAATAGAATACCAATTACGGCCTGGAGAAAGTGTTTTGTTTATGAACAGCAACCAAGGAGATTATTTCAGCGCTGTCAATTACAATGAGCCGCCGGAATACAGCAACAGTTTGTTTATCTATCAGCCGGAAGAAGTAGAAAAAATAATTCATTTTGAGTACCATTATCCTATCATT
The DNA here is from genome assembly GCA_030695685.1 of Nanobdellota archaeon. Taxonomy (GTDB): domain Archaea; phylum Nanobdellota; class Nanobdellia; order Woesearchaeales; family GW2011-AR9; genus JAUYPT01. Next base: position 13,393 of record JAUYPT010000084.1, read on the forward strand.
GGCGGCGTGATTACAGGGGAAAGCAGCAAGGAAATTCAAATTTATGGTAAAATTGACAATGAAGCATGGCATCAGATTTACGAAGGGGATGGTCCGTTTACTGTTGATTACTCTACTTTATTCACCAATGGATATGGCTTGCCAGATACGGCGTATACACTGCGCTTCAGCAGTAGAGACATTACTACTGTAAAAATAGTCACTGAAGTTCAAGCATCCTTACGGTCACTGCCTTTTCCAGACGAAGGCGAGATCAATTCCATTGAGTTTAAAGACACGCTTGGCACTGAAGATATACACACTACTGTCGAATTTGGATTCAGCAAGTCCAATTCTGCCCGTTAGTATAGTTTCAGAAGTTATTTAAAGCATCTAGAAGAGGATTATCATCATGAAAAGAGCATTAATCACCGGCATTACCGGGCAGGATGGCCCGTACTTAGCGCAACTGTTGTTACACAAAGGCTATAAAGTTTTTGGGACGTACAGAAGAGTTTCTACTCCTAATTTCTGGCGATTACAGGATTTAGGAATTGTTAAACAAGTAACATTAATTCCAGCCGATTTAAGTGATATGTCATCACTGCTGGAAGCAGTAACAATCTCTGATCCTCAGGAGATATATAATCTTGCGGCGCAGAGTTTTGTCGGCAGTTCCTTCGACCAGCCATTGTTTACAACCGATATTGATGCCAGCGGTTCCACCCGTTTTTTAGAAATCATCCGCCATCTTAAGAAAGATATTAGATTTTATCAGGCGTCAACCAGTGAGCTTTACGGAGCTTCTTCTGAAATCCCGCAGCATGAGCAAACGCCAATGATTCCTAATTCACCGTATGCTGCTGCCAAACTGCACTCGTTCCATATGTGCCGCATTTACCGCCATTCCTATGGCATTCAGGCATCGAATGGAATTTTATTCAATCATGAAAGTCCTCTTCGTGGATTAGAATTTGTCACCCGAAAAATTACTAATTCTGTCGCCAAGATAAAATTAGGATTACAGAAAAATCTGCCATTAGGAAACCTTTCCCCGCAGCGAGACTGGGGGTATGCACCAGAATACGTTAAAGCGATGTGGCTGATGATGCAGCAGCCAAAGGCTGATGATTATATCATTGCAACAGGAGAAACGCACGCTGTTAGTGAATTTGCCCAGGAAGCTTTTGCTGCTGTCGGCCTTAATTGGAAAGATTATGTTCTCAGCGATAAACGATTACACCGTCCTTTAGATGTTCACCAACTCTGCGGCAGCCCACAAAAAGCAGAAACAGTGCTCGGCTGGAAGCCAAAAGTAACCTTCAACGAATTAGTCAAAATTATGGTTGCTGCTGATTTAAAACGATGGAAAATGTTCTTAGATGGAAAAGCGTTCCCTTGGGATGCGCCAAATCATTCTCATGAAATGGATATCATCGCCCGGAATGTCACCAAAGATGCCTATAGGGAAGCAGGATATAAAAAGAAAGGATTAAAAGAACGATTCTTTTAGGTCTCTACGAATGGACAAAAAAGAATATGAAACGCTCTTCAACCTTGAAGAAAAGTATTGGTGGTTTGTCGGCCAGCGTTCTGTAGTAACTAAGATTCTGCAACAACATTATGCTACTCGTAAAGATCTTTCCCTCCTCGATGTCGGCTGCGGCACGGGCATCAATATCACGATGCTGCAGCAGTTCGGCAATGCTCACGGCTGTGATATTGCTACCGAAGCAATGGAATTCTGCCAGCAGCGAGGATTGGAGATCACCAAGTCTGATGTCATGAATCTTAAATTCTTCGATAAGACATTTGATGTTGTCACAGCATTAGGATTATTCTACCATAAGGCTGTTACCAATGATGTTAAAGGAATGAAAGAAATTTACCGAGTTTTAAATCCAGGCGGCAGATTGATTATTTTTGACTGCGCGATGATGAGCTTGTATGGAAAACATGATCTTGCCTTTCATGGAATCAGGCGATATTCCAAACAAGAACTGCAGGAAAAGTTAGAACAATCCGGCTTTATCGTGGAAAAAATATCGTATTGTAATACACTGCTCTTTCCGTTTATTTTTCTGAAGAGGAAATTGGAAAAGTTCAGTTCAGCACCTGCAACATCAGAAGTGCAGGATAACCTGCCGCCATGGATAAATTCCCTGCTGACAAAAATATATTTATGGGAATCAAAAGGAGTTCACCATTTTAATTATCCTGTGGGGATTAATATTGTGGCGGTGGGAAGGAAAAAAGAGTAAAATTATGGCCTCAATAGCTCATTAATCATCATGATTAATTTATGATGATCTTTTTTAGAAATCCTAGCTATTTTCTTTATAACAAGACTTTTTATGAAAGTGTGAATTTGCCCGTATTTTATCTTGCTTCTTAAGGGAAGGCTGCCTTCCGCAAATTCTTCCAATGGAAGGCCGTCACTGTCAGGATTGCTTGTAATAGCGCAGCCAATAATATCCTGGCCTTTTACTGCTAAGACAACCATCGGTCTTTTCTTACTGTTTACTAAATCAGAAAAAGGAAAATTAATAACAACAATGTCTCCCTTAGAGTACATTATCCCAACGCTCATCGTATTTATTTCCCCATACCTTTTTGAGGGATGCCTCACTTACTAACATAAAGAGATGACGTTCGTCAAGAACGGCAGGTTTTAATATAATCTTATCATCTTCTTCACTAATGAGAAGTTTTGTACCTTTCTCTATTTTAAATTCATCTCTTAATTTTTTTGGGATGACGATCTGCCCTTTTTCTCCTACGCTTACTACTTCTGTCATACCTGTAGGAAAGTAGTACTTTTATATAAATGTTTATGAGAAAACAGTTAAGAAAGGAAGTTTGTGGCTGACACTATCGAACTGGCAAAAAATTAGAAAACACTCGTTTTGCAAAGTTCTCTATAATTCATCCGGTGTGAATATTGTAGCCGTGGGAAGGAAACTGTAAATAATGAATATGAGGACATAATTTTTATAAAGAAATAGTAAAGAGTTAAACCATGGCTAAAATTCAGGTTATTCTTGCGGACATCGATGGCACTTTGACAGAAGGCGGAAATCTCACTACAGTCAACTCTTCACTAAAAAAATCCATCACAGAAGTGCGGGATAGCGGGATCTTATTTTCCTTAGCCTCTGCACGCCCTTGGTTTGAACAAAGAGAATTTCATCAATTGTTAATTTCACCTTATTCTTTTAAAAATGGAGAAGGAATTCTCTATGAAGCGTCCTGCGTACGTCTCTTAGGAAGCGAAAAATCTTATTGTTTAGGTGGATTGTCCGCAGAACAAATCAGAGAGATAGAACAGTTTGTCGTCCAACAAAAACTATTTACAGATATGGTGCACCAGGCTAACAACGATCGCTACGAAACTACCACTGGATATGTCACTCTGACATTTATTAGCGAAGGAAAAACCGATGTTAAATTGCTAGAACAAACATATCAGAGAGTAAAACCTATCTTAGAGGAACAATTTCCATTCCTGGAAGCAGTGATGTCAGCAGACGCGATTGACGTAAACGCTAAAGGTGTCACCAAAGCAAAACCTGCTCAGAAATATTCCCAAATAATTGGAGTACCTTTAGAAAATATCGCTGCCATTGGCGATTCTGGAAACGATATACCAATGTTAGACTTAATCGGAAAAGCCGGAGGCTTAGCCATTTACGTTGGAAAAAAAACAGAACAAGAAGTAATAGTTAAGCAGTATTCTCAGCACTTTATTCCTACGCAGAAAGGAGTAATGGGAACAGTGGAAGGATTGCAATATATTATAAAGTTTAATGGAAGAAAGTAAAAAAAAGAAAAAGATTAACTTCTAATCTCTTCAGCCCTGATGCTCATTAATGCTCCTCTGGTAGAATACATTACTTTGAGTTTTCTGTCTGAGTTTGGAAGTTTCCCGGTTTCCAACAGTTCTTCAATCTGGGACATAGAAGCCAGATGCACTAAAGGTTTATGCTCCCGCTCTTTCACAGTAGCCATCCAAGCGCCGGATGAGAAGTATTCCTCAGGTTTGTTTACTTTGGCAATAAATGTAAAATCAAGATCTCCCTTCATAGGATGAGAATAAATCCCGGCAAAATCAAGGCTTGTTACTTCTTCTTTACTGATACCAAACTCTTCGTTCAGTTCCCGCAGCGCTTCTCCTTTAATATTAAGGTTAGAAACATCTTTTCTAAATGTCACATAACCGGCAACGGCATTGAGAAATCCGCCATATTCTGTATTTTTTCTTTCCCCAACAAAAACAGTTCCATCACTAGTGATAGGCAAGACAGCAACACCGACTGAACGGGCAAAGAAAGCATAACAATCACCAAATTTTTGATAACCACGTTGCTGTAGTTTTTTGTTCTCATCATTACTTCTTTCTATATCTTCTTTTACAGCTTTAAAATGAGTTGCTCCTAAACTGATGTTTAAGATTGGTAATGAAGGTCGAGAAAATTCAGCTTTATCAAAGCGAAATTTGCGGTCATCGTACGGCGTTCTGCTGCCATCGTCAATTTCTCCGCTTGTAATCATCGGTGTTAAAACATTTTGAATGTAATGATCTAAGCCACGCGGCTGCCTCCAATCTTCCTTATCCGCAGCGCATTTTCCCGACCAAAACATGACAGTATAATTTTCAACGTTATCCCGGTTTAACTCAACGCCACGAGCTGTTGTTTCAATCCTATAATCTTCTGTCATGGTCATAATGGGATATTCCAAGAATACCTCTTCCCTTCTTTCGATTATTAAAAAAGCTATATAAAGATTATGAATGCCTTTTCTCTATTTCCTGTAAGTCATGCTCGACCATCAGCCGAACCAATTGTTTAAACCGTACTTTCGGCTCAAAGCCTATTGATTTTAATCTAGCATTATTTCCTTCCAGCACTCCTGTATTGCCGGGACGAGCAAACCGGGGATCGAATGTAACATACTCTTCTGGATTTAAACCGACAACGGAAAAAGCTTCTTGTAACCATTCCCGGACGGAATGAACTTCACCGGTGCAGACAATGTAATCATCAGCCTTTGGCTGCTGCATGACTGTCCAGGCGGCTTCCATATATTCCTTCGCATACCCAAAATCAATTTTTGCATCTAAATTCCCCAGCAGGAGTTCTTTCTGCACGCCGTGGGAAATGCGAGCGGCAGCCTGAGTTATTTTTCGGGTAACATAATCTGTGGTTCGCCGCGGCGATTCATGGTTATAAAAAATACCCGTACAGATGAACATTCCAAAAACATCGCGGTAATAGCGACAGATTACGAATGCCAACACCTTCGCTGCTGCGTAAGGACTTTGCGGCCGTAAAGCAGTATTCTCGTTTTGCGGCGTTTCGACAGGAAGGCCAAACATATTGGAGGACACCGGCTGAAAATATTTTATCTTAGGATTAATTTGTTTGATAATCTCTAACATCCGGCCGACAGCAGCGCCAGTGATATCACAGGAATAGCCAACGGAATCAAAACTCCAGCCGACATGATCCTGATCGGCCTCATTATAAATTTCATCAGGATTAACATCTTTAATTATCCTGTACAGCGATGTTGGGTCGGCTAAATCACCACGGTGAAGTTTAATCTTCTCCTCGCCATCTTTGATCAGATGATTAATATTAATGGTATTGCCGGTGGCTGATTTACGGAACAAACCATGGACCTCATAGCCCTTGCTAAGTAAAATTTCCGCTAAGTATGAACCGTATGTCTCGCCTTATGCGTCTTGACCAGTTATACCTAGGATTAGAGCTTTTTTCATTTTTTGATTTTAGTTTAACTGTTCCTATTTTAAACCTTATGTAAAATAAGATTTATATTTTAGTTTTATATTCTGCCGGACAAGCTTCATTACTCACTTTCTTCACCATCACGACTTCAACATTTCCGTCTCCTACAAAACATTTAATTTCTCCGGCAATGATATAACCAGCCCTTGTGTAAATAGTCTGCGCCCCTTCGTTAGAATAGTTTGTGGTAAGATGTAATGTTCTGAGATTGACTCCTAATCTTCGTTGATCCTCAATAAACATATCACTGGCTTCAGTAATAAGACGTGAGCCAATACCCAGTCTTTGCTTATCTTTTCTTACAGCAAACATTTCCAGAATAGCTGTTCCATTATTGGGAGGATGATTCATAAACCAGGCAAAGCCGACAACGTCTTCATCATCTTTTGCAACATATATTTTTTCATGTTTATGTTCTAAAGACCTAGAAAAACAATATTTAACATTTTCTTCAAAGCTAGCTATTCCATATTTAAAATCTTGCCCTAATGTATCATTGAGAACACTGGCAATCCCAAGAATATCTTCCCTTTGCGCTTCAACTATTTTTACTTTTTCTGCAAGACTCATTTTACTCCACAACTCTAAACTCAGGCAGCGGCACAATAAATTTCCCGCCTTTATGGCGCCATTCTTTCTCCCGATCGTACATTTCAGTAAAAAATGCGTACGGCAGGACCAAAAAATAATCCGGCTGTGCTAATCTTGCCTCTTCCTCAGAAACACACTGGATCATGGAACCAATCGTGTATTTTCCCCATTTCCAGGGGCTTCTCTCCGACGCAAATGGAATTACAGTATGATCTAATCCATAATACTGCAGGATAACGTTGCCTTTCGTCGATGCGCCGTAAACCCAGACTTTTTTGCCTTTCGCTGTCTCCTGTTGGATAAATTGACGACACTTTCTTTTATTGTCTTCTAAGCGCTGGAAAAAATCAAGATACGTTTTTGTATGCTGCAAATCTTGCTCACTTTCTTTTACAGCGTCAACTCGTTCTTTTTCCTCATGATTCTGTTTCCGAGTGCTTCCCTTCAGCTTGGCAAAAATTCGATAACTCCCGCCATTAACAGCATTCATTTCCACATCAAAAATTTCCAAGCCATTTTTATGAAACAAATATTCTAAAGAACGAAAGGAATAATATTCCAAGTGTTCATGACAAATGTTTCCAACATCATTAGTATCAAGCATATTTTTGAGACACATTAATTGGGCAATAAAAACGCCATCGTCAGTTAATGCTTTTCCGGCATCGGAAATGAACTGGTTGGGATTTTCCATATCATAGAACATACCGATGGCAGTAACAACTTTAGCCCGCCGTCCGACTTTTTCCATATAAGAGTCATAATTCCAGAAGCCATGAATGTGATATGTTATTCCTTTCTGCCCTTCCTCTTTCAAATTATTAGCCGGCTCAATACCGACCGTTACCAGGCCTGGAATCTGATACGTTCTGAGCATTGTTCCATCATTGGAACCAATATCCAGTACTACATCGCCGGTTTTCAGTCTAAATTTTTCTTCGGCTTGTTTTGTAATGTCCCGCAACGCTGCTTTCATTGTTTCCGTCAAACCTGACTTATACCAATAATAGCCTTTATACAACAATTCCTGAGGAGCAGTATGTTTCAGCTGCACTAACGTGCAATTGTCACAGAAAACCATCTCTAATGGCGCTTTAATTCCGGTATAGGCTTCTTCCTTGTCCACAAAATTGTTAACATATTGCTCGCCGAGAGAAAAGAGAGGTGTCAATGAAGCATGATTACAAACACGGCAGGTTGTTCTGGTAATGATATTCAATGCTTTTGGATCGATGTCAGCCCTCATACAAAGAATTCGATTTTTGGTGATTAATAAATGTTATTATTTTTGGTTCGGAGAATACAAATCTCTAAAATTACTTTAGCATCCCGCTGATCTGAGCTGGTACAGACATCCTTCGTTTATCGCTCTTCTTTCCTAACCCTAATCTGGTCTTAATCCTTTTCCTGAAATGGAAAGTGTAATAGCCAATGTAATTAAAGATGCGGTAATCGCTTTTCTTAATAGCAACCATTAATTCAAACGGCAGCGGCGGAATCAAATGGAATACTTTGTAGATATTTGATGCCAGGAAAAATTTCACCAGCCATTTAGGATATAACTGCAGCCCTTTCATGATAAATTGAAATTGTTTGGCGATTTTTTTAACGTTTTCATCCTTGACAGAACCACCGGTGATGTACGTATTTTCCTTCCCTTCTTCCGCTTCCTTGCGCTGTTCTTCCGTAGCGCCAGTTTTGTCAATAACCGATGTTGCCGGGAAATATTGCAGCCAGTAGCAGGTTATTCGTGTCGGCCTATATTCGTTATACAATAATAAGGCATGCCGCAGTTCCGCATCCGTTTCTCCAAAACCAAACATATGGTCGACAAAGAAATTTAATTTGTATTTGCTGCACGCTTTTAAGGCCCGGACAATATCTTCGTTTTTCTCGATCCGAGTCATCATTTTCCGTTTCACTTCTTCGTTAAACGTCTGCACGCCCATTTCTAATTTAAAGCATCCTGATTCTTTCAATAATTTAGCGACTTCTTCATCAACATATAACGGGTGAGCAATGGCCCGATAAGGAACATTAATTTCTT
>JAUYPT010000087.1 GCA_030695685.1 Nanobdellota archaeon
CAACAACGCAAGTCATAAAATGAATTCTGTTTCCTTCCCGTGTTTTCTTCTGCGTCTGTCGGAAAATTCGCCGCTGGCCGCCACCAAACTTCCCTTTTGCCTGTCCTATCAACAAAAGATCTTCATCTAAATGGGGAAGGAGTATAGTGACAATCTCCGGTTCCAAGATAGTATAACCCTGATCAAAAATATCATTAATATCAGTAATCTTACCTTCCTTAACCATTCTGCCTAAAGCAGTTACTGGTTTCCATCCTTCTCTCGCCTCGAGAGCTCTTTTCTCAGAATCATGAGCATCACTATCTCTTACTGCAAATGATCTTTTCTGTTTCCGTCGTGAATGAGGTTTGGTTTCTTGTGGCATTTTTCAATCCTAACTATGTATTTTCCGTTTCACAGTTTCAAACTGTTTTACTACATCTTCCGGTTGAACCTTGTTTTTTAAATATTGCGCAAATTTCTGTGAATACAATAAATGATCATGTTTCAATTGAGCTGCATAATTCTGAATATGCTTCCCTTGTATTTGGTCTTCCGTCGGAAAGACATCAGCAGTCGAGGGAACATTCAAGCCTGCATCCAGTGCACCTTTCAGAAAAGCGTACATTTTTCCTTTATGCAGCGGTGATCGTAAACCTGTGTCAAGAATAGCATCTTTATATCCTTGTGCCATGACTTTTTTTGCCAGCATAAATCCGGTTAAATATGACGCAGGAAAATTTTTGCAGGAAAAAGACCAGCCTAATTGGCGCAGGGCAAAAGAATCTACGCCAGCAATAACTTTATCACCGTGAACGTCAAATGTAACTAACTGAGCAATAACACGCTGGTTGGTAAAACGGACTACCAGGCGTGCCTTTCCGGAGATTAATAATTTTAAGCGTTTATTGTAATCAGTCTTCTGCTGACGCTTCCTTCTATAGGGAACTGTTCTTGGTTTTAACCTTCGTTTATTTTTCATGGTTGACCTTATTTCCTTTCTCTACTAAGTTATTTTCAGCTAGATATAATTTAATGTGCCTTTTATTCCTAAAAAATCCGCCCTTGCTTTTAGCATATAAATTGCGATAATTAGGAATGGAAAGTAGATTCTTTTCTTTTAGCTCTTTGAGGAAACGCCGTTGGATTCGAACGGTAGACATCCAGCGTTCTTTGCCGGTTACAAGAGCATTTTTCCGTCCCTTCCTGCTTCCTCTTCCTTTCTGACGGCCTTTTTTCTTCTGAGCTAAAATCCGCCGTGCACCCGCACGGGAGTGTTGATTAACATTACTTTTGACTATTTTCTTGACAGCAATCAATCCACGGAAATCAGAGCGGGTAATCGCTTTTTTGATATCATCCAGAGCATCCGCTGCAAAAACTACTTTATAAGGGGATGTGTTCAATATTTCCGCTGCTAATCGTTTTTTTGCTTTCATCGTCTTATTGTCTCTTGGTAATCGTTTTTTCAATCATCTTTTGCTGTTCTTTTTTTTCTGCTTCCTGTTGTTCTTTCTTTTGTTCCATAGCTTCAGGAGTGGAAGCCTCTTCCTTTTTCTTTGACAGCTCTTTATTTTCCTGTTCTTTCTTTTCTTCTGCTTTCTTAACTTTTTCCTGCAGTTTCTTTGTTTTTTGCTGCAATTTATCCTGCCGTAATTTTACTCGTGCTGCAAATGATGTTTTGATTTCTTCAGCGACGACGGCAGAATCTTTTACGTTTAAGACAGGAATTTTCTTTTCATGGGCAAGTGTCAATAATGATAATTTTTTGCGATCACCTAAACCAGAAGACAAAACAGCTCCTTGGTGGAGAGGATTTAAAGAGAGCAATTCCATGGAATTATGTACTAAAACTTCCTCCAGACCAGAAGGATGTAATCCCCGTACAGCTCTCGGCGAGCCATAACCTGGTGTCACTAAGGCCGGCCGGCCGTTGTGTTCCTGCCGAACTTTAGAATGCCTTCCTCGAGGGAACCGCCAGCGTTTTTTAACTCCGGCGACATAATGAGATTCTTTGACGACAAAGTTAGGTTTAGTCGACTTAATTTTTTTCCGTAATTCTAATAATTGTTTCGTATCCATTTAAATGACCTTTCCTGCTTTGATCGTGATGTAACAGCCGTCCTGGAAAATGCGCCTATCTCTTTTTGTTACCCTACAGGCATTTTCGATCCTCGCCGCCGTCTGTCCTGCAGCTTCCCTGTCTGCACTGATAATAACTATTTCAGTATCTTTAACTTTAACATCGACACCCGGCAAGATCGCAGCCTTACGAGGTACTGCTTCTCCCAGGAAATTTTTGATAACAACTTCTTGTCCGGAAACGGACACCGTCATTGGAAAATGGCCCGAACATATTTTAAGGACATAGCGATGGTTTTCTTGGACGCCCTTGTTCATATTTCGAATGTGCGCCTGGAATGCTCCTAAAATCGTTTTTTCTTTTTTGGTTCCCTTTTCAATAGTTAAAATTATTTTATCATCAGCAACACGTAGATTCAATTTTGGATGAAGGAATTCCCGCTGAACTTCGCCATGAGGCCCTTTAATAGTTAACATTTTCCCATGAAGGCCTGCGCTAACACCATTGTTCAGTACAATTTCCTTTGTTAATGTTTCTTTCATCGTCGTTAAT
>JAUYPT010000091.1 GCA_030695685.1 Nanobdellota archaeon
CCATTTGAGATTGGTTACATCAGGAATTTTAAAAAGGTTGTGGTATTAATTTATTCTAAATATAAGATTCCTACCATTACAGCAATCCCCAGCAGCAGTGCAAAAAGGTGCAATAGTGATTTTTTCCACCCACATTCCTTATGCAATTCCGGTATGAGATTGACGCCGGCAATGTACAGGAATCCCCCGGCGGCAAAGGGGAGAATATACAGTGAAAACATTTCTCCTTTAGATCCTAAAATAATCCCAATTACCGCACCGATGATGGCGATGGCAGCAGAAAGAAAATTTGCCAGCAACGCCTTGCCTTTGGAAAATCCAGAATAAAGTAATACTCCAAAATCAGCAAGTTCCTGCGGGATTTCATGCAAAACCACGGCGACAGTCGTTGCAATGCCCAACGGTACACTCACAAAATAACTGCCGGCAATGACCAGGCCATCGATAAAATTGTGCAGCGCATCGCCAACAAGGTTCAGAATGCCAAGATGATGCTTATGTGACTCATGGGCAAGCGGATAACGGTGGCTGTGCGTTTGTTCCTGAGGAACTTCACAGACACGCTGGTGAAGAACACTTTCCAGGATGAAAAAAGAAACCATTCCTGCCAGTGTCAACAACGAAACAGAAAGACTGAAACCAAGCTCTTCCACTGCTTCCGGCAGCAAGTGCAGAAGCGCTCCTCCTAAGAGAGTTCCTGCGGAAAGGCTTACTAAGAACAAGAGTATTTCACTGAGATCTTTTTTGCCTAACACCAGTGATAGGGCGCCGACAAATGAGACTAATGACACGATTAATACGCTGATGATGATGTAAACATTGGTTAAGGCCATATCTTCAGTATCTTCGGCAAGATTTATATAACTTACTGATTCTCATTATCAATAAGATAATGGCAGAATTAATTTCACGAAGGCTGACCTCACAAAAAACATTGCTGCAGCAGGAATTAGATCATTCCACAACCTTATTTGATGCGGAGGAACTGTATGCTAAAGCAGTCAAGAAAAATTCGGCAATTGGGATTGCCACTGTCTATCGTTTCTTGCGGGAGTGTGTTGATGCGGGAAAATTACACTCTTATAGCTGTGACCGCAAAACGATCTATTCCACCAGTAAAAACAACCATTCCCATTTTCGCTGTGAGAAATGCGCTTCCGTGCACCATATTGATATTAAAAAGTTAGATTTTTTGCCGGTAAACCTGCGAAATATGGTTTGTCATGTCCAGATTGATATTACCGGCATTTGCATCTCCTGCCAAGCGAAAAATAAATAAACGCGCCTTCTTTCATTATCTCCATGCCCAAAAAAGACGCTCAAGGCAAATTAATCCCTGTACCTGTGTTAAAGATAAAGTATAAAGACATTTTTGACATTAAAGAATTCTATGAAGCGCTTCATGATTGGCTGATGGATAATGAATGGCGTGATGCTGATGAAGGCAATGACCATTGGGAATCATATTATGCTGAACGTACAACTGGCGGAGGAGCAAAAGAAATCTGGATTTGGTGGCGGCTGGCGAAACCTGTTAGATATGCCCCGTATTTGCGCTATTATTTGGATATTGATTTTCATGGCTTAGGCATTCTTCCGGTGGAAATTGTCAATGATGGCCGCAAAATGAAAGTCCATAAAGGAGAACTTGAGATGAAGATTAAAGGCGCTATCGAATTAGTATACACTTCTAAATTTAAGGAAAATGTTGTTCTGCGTAATCTAGAGCGTATTTTCACCAAAAAGATTTATACAGTCCAATCTGAACGGGAGAAAGAATTGTATCAGGAACTGCATGTATTGTATAATTTTATTAAGCAATGGTTCAAGTTAAAGCGCTATCTGCCCTACGAAGAAAAGAAAAGTTTCTACCCTTCCCAAGCCTGGCCAAGCCATCAGAAGTAATATATCTTCACCGTTTTTTTAATCTGTTTCATAACTTTATTAAATCTGCTAGAGACAGATGTTCCCTTTTAGGGAGGAATACATATGGAAAATGTAAAAGTAAGTTTGGATGATAAAATGCTGGAGGCAGTAAAAAACATTATTCAATATCATGGGGATAGAAAACAAACTTTCGCCATACGATGCCGAGGTCCTTATACTGATTTATCTGAGCCTATAACTGCTTTAGTAACCATTGGTGCCGGCAGCGCTGATCATCAGCAGTCTTTCGTTCTCTGTCCACGGCTGCAAAATGACTTGAAATATAAAGATCCCAATTCTCCATTCTTGGATAAAACAGCGACGTCATCGGAACCATGGTGTTATGTTAAAAATAATCTTCCTCCTGTTGTCACTGAAGAAGAATTTTATGGCCATGGCATTTATAAATGTCCTTATGTCAAATAGTACTCTTTTTTTATGCAAAAAATAGCCAGAAAACCATTGACTTTAGTCAATGGATGAATGGCATAGCTGGCTATTTTTGCATCCTAAAAATGCGTAGTTTAGAAGCTGAGCTTTCCACCAGTGTATTCACTGGTGGTGTGTCCAAAGTTATGACTTATGGAAAGCTCAGCGTCAGAAATTCGACCCGAGCGAAGCGAGCATGCCGCTGGTGTGTTCACCAGCGGTGGTCGAATTTCTTTGACACCGTCTTTTTTCAAACTCCGTACGCAAAAAGAAACAAAGATTTCTTTTGCGTCCCAGAATTGCCTAGCAATTCTCAGGACTTTAGTTCGGGGTAAGACGGTTTCACGCATTTTTATGATCTTTTAACCTGCATCATTTTC
>JAUYPT010000093.1 GCA_030695685.1 Nanobdellota archaeon
ACATTTCCGTGAGTTACTGTTCCCTTCAGGCGTATGGTTATAAGCGTGTCAGTTAGATCTTTATCCTGAAAGTGTTTAAGGATAGCGGCAGTAATTTCCTCCACAGATTGCTGTTTGCACTGAATGGTTACAGTTTCGTGCTTGATAACGGGAAGGGGAATCCATTCCACCTTCTGCTCTCGATTCTGTACAGAGATAATATAATATCCCCCATGACCGTATTTTTCCACTTCAGCAAAATTGTTGGGGAAGAGAGCACCAGGATAGGTAACGGTTCCGTATTCCGCTATATTGATGTTGGTTGGATGATGGATATGGCCGCCGGCATAATAGTTGAAATGTTTTGGGAAAAATGAAATTGGCTGGGAATCAATAATGGCCAGATGCTGTGGCAATAATTCTGCAACAGTCGTATGAAAGAGGAATATTTTGTAGCCAGTTTCCTGTTCTAATGGCATTCTGGCTAAATTTTCATAATATGCTCTGTCGAGCATGCCTTTCCTGCCGATGATGCCGGTCATTTTGACGCCAGTTTTTGGATCTGTTGTGAACCGAAGATGCAGTTCTTTCGTTTCTGGATTAACTATACCTTTACAGACATTGATTAACAAACCGGCATTTTCCAAAACGTCAAGCATGGTCTTGCCGCTGGGAGAGAAATCATGAGAGCCGGCAAGAGCATAGAGCGGGATGCCAATGTCTTGTAATTCCTTGATCTTGGCAACGACTATTTTTAAGATGTCTAATGACGGCAGTGAGGTATTAAACAAATCGCCGGCAAAAAGAATAAAATCAACGCTTCGATGGATGCAGTCATCCATGGCCATGAGGAACGCTTTCGTAGAGAGATCGCGCATTTTTGGATCGCGCCAGGCGCCGAGATGAAGGTCAGCGAAATGAGCATAGGAGAAGTTCATGATGATCAGTGGATGCAGGAAATTTATATGGATTATGGTCGTGAAGATTACTATTAAAAAAAGAAGTCCCCTTTTCCCGACTTCACCGAAATGAAACAGCCGAAAAGGGGAGTGTGTTAAGGCAATTGGTTGAGAAGCAACTTCTATTTAAACCTTACTCGTAAGTTTTATATAGAACCATTACTTGTGAAAAGTAAGGCAATTCAAAGTCTCTATGTATAAGTAGGGAGTGTGGTAAGGTGAAAGTAAAAAAAAATATTTGTTCACTCTTAACCGCCCTCTCGCTCTCATCTTCTTTCTCGCCATCTTCTGCCGTTGCTTACGACAAGAATGATAATTATGTTGATGATAAAGTCAGTGAAAGGATTAAAAAACCAGCGGCTTTTGTTTTTGTGGAGGAACGTTTTCCCTGTGCTGATTACGCTTTTTATGAAGAGCCATCCGCCTGCGATGCGGAGACAAAAGTAAATACTGTTTATAGTTTTGGCAGCGGTGTTGTTCTTGCTGATAAAAAGAACACTAAATATGTCCTGACTGCGGATCATGTTCTACCAAAATATAATTCTAATTTCATTGTCAATATCCATGCTCCTAAAAGCAAAACTTTTGTCAAGGCAAAAGTGTATAAAAGAGATGCCAAACGGGATTTAGCGCTCTTGCTCATTGACAAGAACAATACTGAAAATGTGCCTTCGGCATCAGATATTTGTTTTGGTACTGGTTATTCTATTGGTGATCACGTCGTCAGCGTCGGATATACAAATTATAATCTTTCTTTTATTGAAGGCTTAGTTCATTCCTTGAATAGTCTCTCATTGATCACTATCAGCGGACATTTTATTTCCGGAAATTCCGGAGGCATAACTTATGCTTTTAGTGAAGGCAAACCGGTTGGCATTGGTGTTATGGCCGTAAGTGGTGATGGTACTTTTGATGGCCTTAATGGAATAATTTCTTCCGAGAGAGTGCACCAATTTCTGAACGGAACACCAGTAGAAGATTATAATGGAGCTAGATGTAAAGAGGTGGAAAAAAGTGAAAAAGAAAGTACCGGAAAGTAGAATGACAATAGATGATTATTTTACCAGCGATGGTGCTGTCTCTGTCGGCTTTATTTCTGAAGTTTACTTCAATTCTCGATTTTTTAATGAACATGATTATCGTAATTTACTGCAGCATTTTAAGGATTCTGGCGTCAAATACATTGTTATGGATGGCGTTGCCTCCAGAATTGACCGGCCGGAATTTCTGAAGGAAGAAGTAACCTACTGGGGCAAAGATTACGAGCAATGTGTCATTGCTACCAAAGAAATTCCCAATCGAGAGCAGTATCAAGTGCTGATGAATGCAGCCGAGCATGATTTTGACCATGGCCTGAGCTTAACGAAGAAAGTACTGCCTGATGTTAAAATCGTGGTCAATATTTTTGATGATGATATGGCTTTTTCCTCTTCAGAATTGGAAAAAGAAATTTTAGTCAGCGCAGGCGGTGCCAAGGATGATATTATTCAATTGAAAGGTGGTGTTGATTTTTGGAAAGAGGAAGTAAGAGGATTTGAGGAAGACCTTAAACAAGTAAAAGATTTGGAAGGTGGATGGCGCAAGAGAGGGCGTGCCAAGGACTTAATAAATAGAAAAATAGCTCGGCGGGAACACAATATTGCGATGCAAAAAGAATCGATCGAGGAAAAAGAAGATGCTGCGGCCATCTTTACCCGCCCTAAAAAAGCCAGGCCCATACACCAATATACCAGAGGCCAAATTAAGGATCAGATTCTTACCAATTTCCAGGAAATTTGCCAAAAGTATAAAGATACCACATTAA
>JAUYPT010000094.1 GCA_030695685.1 Nanobdellota archaeon
AATAAGCATTATACAATCCTCGCATGCGGGGATGGTGAGCAGCAGCAATGATCTTATCAGCCCAGGGCTGATTATTTTCAAAGCCTCCCGTGGCAACAAGATGATGGCCGCCTTCGTACGCGAGCAAGCGCACGCCTTTCTGCTGCGCATACTGCGCTGCATCTTTCATGATCAAGAGTGTTTCCCCATACAGATTTTGTTCCGCAAGATCCAAAAGCTGATCAACAGTAATAGAATCCATCTGCCCGCTCTGCTGAATAGTGCTGGTAACACCACCGCCAAAATAGGGCGCAATGGAAAGAGCATCTGCCGTCTGGCCGACGAGAGTTAGTCCTTGGAAGATAGGATTAAACATCGATGCCGTCCAGCCGTTATAACCGCTTTGAGAAGCAACAACACGAACTAACCTGCTGTCATCTGTTAATTCCTGTTGAAAGAGAGTAAAGATTTGTCCCGATCGTTTTCCCTGCCACATTCTGCCGCTGCGATAAATATCACAGCCTCCGGCGCCGTCATCAACTCTGGTTTGCGGATCAGCACAGCCCTGCTGCTGAACATAGGCGTTCTGAATGAAAATATTATTCCAGACTTCATTGGAAAATTCGACATAGATATCTAAATTAGAATTAAGATTAGCATTGACATAGCTGGCAAAATTACGGACATAGTCATCGCTGGCAAGATGAGATATGGTAAACCAGGGAGATTTATCTGCCGTATTGGCCAGCGCAACAAGATGTTCTATGGCCATTCCCGCGCGGGTGTTCTGCGTATTTTCATCTGGCAACGTCCGGTCATTCCAAGTTATCTGCGGCTCACTTAAAGAATAACAGCATGCTCCCCGATTCGTATTCATGACATTCATCAAACGAATCGTGCTTGTATTTCCCATCCGCTGCAGGAAGGGAGGATAAAAAGGTTTTGCCTGGTAGATATTCTCATAGCCGGGCATGATTATTCTCATCTTACGGACAGGATTATTAACATTTGACCGCGTAATGGCGATGTACGTACCTTCATTCGGCTGAATAGTGATTATAATTCGCCCTGGCTGCTGGCTGACAACAGCCGCATCACCAGAAAATTGAACATCACCATCACCATCATAGAGGACAGTATATTGTCCGGCAGGATATACCAATGATTTCTGATTTTCACCGCCATCCAGGATCAGTGTTCGGACAAGTGTAATGCTACCCTGCGGAATCTGTGTCGGATAGCCATCTGCTCGCCGCTGTAATCCCGATGCAAAAATCCAATTTTGATCCACCCAATCTCTTGATTGTTTCATCACATCAACAAAAATTAATTGAGAGGACGTATCGCTGATAAAATCAAGATTATAACCTATGGGAGTAATAGCAGAAACGAACGGGAGAGATAAAAGTAGAAAAAAGATGACACTAAACACCCTCTTTTGTCTTTCCACAGCCTTCAGCACACTTGTAGCCGACACAACGAAGAACTACAATATCTACATTTTATCCCTCTTGACATAATGATTATGTTAGAATATATAAACTTTGTATATATACTATTTAGTGGTATCGTCAAAAAAGGAATTATACTTAGTTATAGTAAACGACAAAATTAAAGCATCATAAAAATGCGTGAAACCGTCTTACCCCGTCCTAAAGGAACGGGGTTTGAAAAAAGACGGTTTCTAAACTACGCATTTTTAGGAGCGGAAAAATGATAATATCATTTTTTGTATAACAACCTTGTCGTTTACTATTTAGTGAGCGACTGGATTTAATGCTTTACTTCTGTCGCTCACTATTATGTAGAAAAACTTATAAAACAGGAGTGTCATCACCACGAGTATGAATTTAACCAACGACGAAAAGGCAGTTGTAAAAATACTGATCGAGAAAGAGCTGGAACACGTTACCAAGGACGGAGATAAATTAGTCATTGTCAATGCTCCATTTATCACAAAATTGATAGGGGATGACCCAGACTTGCCGTTCCTCAAAAGCTTAAAACTATACCAGAAATTCTTGCAGAACCTGCACCAGAAGCTGTAACATGACGAGGAACGACGACGACATACAGCAGAAGTATATGCAGTTTCAGACCCTACAGCAGCAGATGCAGCAGATTGTAGAACACATCGAGCTTCTCCAGCAGCAAAATATGGAGTTGGACATTTCTCAAAACGCATTGCAAGAACTGGCAAAAACAGAGTTGAATACGGAAATTTTAGCGCCAATTGCCGACGGCATTTTCTTTAAAGGAAATCTGAAAGACAATCAGAAACTTATTGTTAATGTCGGTTCTAACACCACAGTTGAAAAAACAATCCCAGAAACAATCCAATTATTACAAAAACACCAGCAGGAAATTATTGCCAGGGTTTCGGAAGCAGAAAAAATAGTGCAGCAGATGCAGTCACAGGCAATGAAGATTTATGAGGATATCGAAAAAAATGTTCAGCAAGCTTAAGGAGAAATTAAAAGAATCGCTTTCCATCTTTTCCAGAAAAGCGGAAACTGAAGCGGTTGAATCTACGGTAGATAAAGTTCCACTACAAGAAGAAAAACATTCCAAACAACAACAAAAAGAGAAAAAAAAGGAAACAAAGGATAAGAGTAAGAAAGCAGGAAAAAAGAAAGAACAGACAACAATAACACCAAAAATAGAGATTGAGGAAACGATAGAAGAACTCAAATCTTCAGAACCAATAGCAGCAGCAGAAAAAGAAAGTTTTTTCAGCCGCATCAAAAAATCATGGTCCAAGAAAGAAGAAACAGAAGCAATAGAAGTTGAAGTCAAAGAAGCAAAAAAAGAAGAAGTAGAAAAGATACCTGAGGAAAAAGAAGACAAAATCATTCCTCCAGAAGAAACGGAAAAAAAAGGCTTTTTTACCAAAATTAAGGAAACGATAACTACCAAGACCATTTCAGAAGAAAAGTTTCAGGATCTCTTCTGGGATTTAGAATTAGTATTATTAGAAAGCAATGTGTCTGTAGAAGTCATTGAAAAAATAAAAATTGATTTAAAAAAAGAATTGGTGAATAAGCCACTGCCAAGAGATGTTTCCACGGCAATTAAAAACACGCTCCAAAAAACATTAACAGAAATTCTCTCCTTTGAAAAACCTGATCTCATCAATAATATTACACAAAAAAAGAAGAAGCCGTACGTCATTGCTTTCTTCGGCATTAATGGCGCCGGCAAAACAACATCGATTGCCAAACTAACTCATTATTTACAGAAAAACAAGCTTTCGGTAGTCCTGGCAGCGAGCGATACCTTTCGGGCTGCCGCTATCCAGCAGCTGGAGGAGCATGCTGCCATATTAAAAGTGAAGATGATTAAACACGACTACGGCGCGGATGCTGCTGCGGTTGCCTTTGATGCCATTAAATATGCGGAAAAAAATAATCATGATGTTGTCCTTATCGATACTGCCGGCAGACTTCATTCCAATACAAATCTCATGGCAGAACTGGAAAAAATTATCCGCATCGCCAAGCCGGACTTAAAATTATTTGTTGGAGAAAGCATTACCGGAAACGATTGTATCGAGCAGGCGCAGAAATTTAATGACTTAGTTCATGTTGACGGCACCATTTTAACCAAAGCGGACATCGATGAAAAAGGCGGTGCTCCATTGTCTATCGCTTACACCATTAAAAAGCCTATTTTCTTCCTGGGAATGGGGCAGAAATATGAAGATTTTGAAGTCTTTGAGAAAGAAGTTATCTTAAAGAGGTTAGGATTTTAAGGATGGTAATTTTAAATTATGTAGGTTCAGACACAATAAAAGGAGGTTTTAGTAATCGAGGATAAAATGGGAGAATACAAAAGAGTGGAAATTCAAGATTTGCAAAAAATTGATTTTAACAATACGTTGATAGAAGTTCTGGGTTATGTTCCAAAAGCACGGTTTTATTCTTCAAAATTCGCTGATGGTTATATACTCAGCCCACAGTCAGGGAGAGTAGATTTTTACAGCCTTAATGAAGAGACAATAGCGCGCATCAAAGATGCTTATCAGAATCTGCGTTGCGTTATTTTTCAAGGCAGAGGGATAGGCCAAAAACTACAGATTGAGGAAGTTATTTCCCAGGATGAAAACAAACCTTCCCTGAACAAAAAAAATGGAATTTCTCCTATTGAGGACTAAAACCCCATAAATTTTAAAAATCAACGGGCTTCAAAACAGCGTTATGACCAGTATCTACTTTTTAATCCAAAATAATGCCGCTATTGCTGACATCGAACAGATGGCTGGACTGTTGAAAGAGGCGCACTTTGAAGTTGTAGATACCCTTGAACAAGGAGATATCATTATCATCAATTCCTGTACCATAGAATCGCCATCAGTAGCGTTCTTTTTTAATCTTGTCGACGAGACAAAAAGAAAATATCCTTATAAGATAATCATTGCCTCCGGATGTATCCCACAGGCGTATCCTGAAAAGTTACCCACTATTTCTATCATCGGGACAAAACAAATCCAGAACATCGTTCAAGTTGTTGAAGAGAGCTTGAATGAGAATATAGTGCACCTCCTGGGAACGGACGAAATGCCGCCGTTAAACCTGCCGAAAGTACGGCAAAATCCCATCCTTGAAATTATCCCCATCGGCCGCAGCAGCACGAATGCCTGTGCCTCATGTAAAACAACAGCAGCACGAGGGAAATTAAAATCGTATCCAGTTGAAGAAATCGTCAGCGTTGCCGAGAAGGCAGTTCATGATGGTGTCAAAGAGATCTGGCTTAGCAGTCCGAATACAATGTGTTACGGGTTTGATCTCGGAACAACTGTCGCAGAGCTGCTGAAGGAATTGTTTGCCATTCCCGGGAAATTCAAAATTAGATTGGATAGAGGCAGTCCAGCACAGATGCTTACAATAAAAGACCAATTGATTCCTCTCTTACGTCATGAAAAGATGTTCCGGTTTATTCATCTGCCGGCGCAGTCCGGAAGCAACGAGATTTTGAAAAAATTGCGGAAAGGGTATACAAAAGAGCAATTCTTATCGCTGATTACAGAGCTGAAAGAAAAAGTTCCAAAAATAACTATTGCAACGGACATTGTTGTTGGTTTTCCGGAGGAAAACGATAATCACTATTGGGAAACGTTAAATCTTGTACGGGCAATAACACCTGACATTATGACTATCATTCCCTTTTTAGCGCAGTCAAAAACATCATCTAAAATGGAGCCGCTGCCGCCGGAAGTAATTAACCATCGCTCTAAAGTTCTGAATGACATTTATCATAACATCTCTAATCTCTGCAATGAACAATGGATTGGCTGGCAGGGAGAGATTATTATTACTGAAAAAGGAAATGAATCGGGTTATTGGATTGGCCGCAATCTATCGTATAAGCCAATAATAATCCAGGGTAATTTCAGATTAGGAGACACTGTTACTGTCAGAATTACCAAATCATCTGTTTTTGAATTGCGAGGAGAAGTACTGTAGAGTCATAGGAGAACGCATGAGCATACTTACAACCATTCAGGAAGGATTAGAAAGCAATCCACAGGTTGTTGTTCTTCGTTCTGATCAACGAATCCCATATAAAACTTATCGTTATGATGATGTCCTCCATAAAGTAGTGTATTGTCTGGCACCGAAAGAAGGATTATACTGTAAAGATACGCTGCAGCAATTCCTGGAAGGATTGTTTCCTGATTTAACTCCTATTTTTACATTAAAATTCCATGCCGCTGAAGATTGGATGCAGTGCGGCAGTCTGCTCTATTCGGAAGTCATTGCCCGGGAAGAAAGTGTTTTTACACTGCATGATCAAGACGCATTTAACTCCTCTATTCAAAGAGAATTTTTTGATTCTTGGCATTCAAGTTCTGCTTCCTCTTCGTCAAGAGATAATCGGCATCAAATTACCACAATTGTAGACTATTATCGGCACATACTTCTCAAACTATTTCCTGATTCTGCTTTAGGATTATCCTATTTGTCAGAAAATCAACCTATTTATGATCGGGTTACTTTGCTTCAAATGAAAGATGTACGAAAGAGTGCAGAAGCAAATTTAAAATCAGCGGCTCTGTCTGTGGTTGATAATGGCGAGCAAGGCAATCTCTCACTTCCAGAAAATGGATTGGTTTCGTTGGTTAAAAAATTCTTTCGTTAAATGCAGGAAAGAGTATTATTTCATCAATTCAGAAACAGTATCCTCGATTAATGTTTTCATTTCCTGGCGATACTCTGCTTTTACTTTTTTAATAACGGAGAGATTATGAGAAAGTACAAGGCCAAACGGCCTATAACCTATGATTATACCAGCTATTACACTGATAGCAATTTCATCATACTCTATTTCACCGCCAAAATGAGCTTTGGTCAAGGCGTACGCATACCCCACTGCAGCGCCAGCAAGGCCAGAAAAAGAAACAACAGCGCCAACAATTCGCCCAACATAAGGTTCAAGAACATCCTCTGCTTTATGATTATAGAGAGCATCTAATGTATCTGCTTTGTGCAAATAGTCGTGAACAAGAGGAATTTGATCTTCCGTAAAACTATAATTTTTGATAACATCCTCAATATTCTTACAAGAAGCAGTTTTCTCTGAAAAAAAATGATGTTTTGCCCGCCGTATCTTTTTCTGCTCTTGATCCAGCGTGTACAATTGGTACAGCAGCAATTGTGGATTCATTCACGGCTAGTTTACAGGATTTTATTTAAAGATAATGGTCTACTATTCTATTCCATCCCGAAAGTCTTAAAAATACCGTTCCTCTGATGCTGCTGATGAAAGCACAGGAGCTGAAGCAGAAGTACATTGAATTTTTTAAAAGCAAAGGCCATGCTGTTATCCCCTCTGCTCCGTTAATTCCGGAGCATGATCCTTCCGTCTTATTTACGACCGCTGGAATGCATCCATTGGTGCCATTTTTACTTGGCCAAACTCATCCTTTAGGGAAACGGATCGTTAACGTTCAAAAATGCATGCGCACGCAGGACATCGATGAAGTTGGTGATGCAACGCATACTACTTTTTTTGAAATGCTGGGCAACTGGAGTTTTGGAGATTATTTTAAGAACGAAGCGATCGAATGGAGCTTTGAATTTCTGACCAGTAAAAAATGGCTGCATCTCCCGATAGAAAGATTGGCAGTAAGTTGTTTCCAGGGAGATAAGGATGCGCCGAAAGATGAATCCTCAGCAACAATCTGGAAATCAGTAGGTATTCCAGCTGCGCGAATTGCCTTCCTTCCCAAAGAAGATAACTGGTGGGGTCCTGCCGGTGAGTCTGGCCCTTGTGGTCCTGACACTGAAATGTTCTACTGGGTCGGCGATACCAAGCCGCC
>JAUYPT010000097.1 GCA_030695685.1 Nanobdellota archaeon
CCATGCTTCCGCCGGGAAGTATTTCCTGCACCGGCGCTCCACCGGAAAAGATGCTGATGATTTTAGTCTTTAATGGCTTCCAGACTTTACGGTTCTTTTCTTCCACCATATAGCCTGGCGCAATTTCGATCTCATCCCCGATCGTAAACTTGCCTTGCTTAACTGTCCCACCGAGAACACCGCCAACTAACTGCGCTGGTTTTATGCCTGGCTTATTGATATCAAATGACCTTGCTACCAACATAATCGGTTCTTTATGAATGTCCCGACGCGGTGTCGGTATAGTTTCCTGAATCGCTTTGAGAAGCACATCGATATTGACATTAGCCCGGGCTGAAATAGGGATGATTGGTGCAGTATTATAATCTGTATCTGCTAAAAATGCTGTTATCTCTTTGTAGTTCTGCAGTGCCTCGTCATGGGTAACTAAATCTATTTTATTCTGAACGACAATCACATTTTTGATGCCGGAGATTTGCAACGCCATCAGATGTTCTTTTGTCTGCGGCTGCGGGCATTTTTCGTTGGCAGCAACTAATAACAATGCGCCATCAACAATTGCTGCTCCCGACAGCATTGTGGCCATCAATGATTCATGTCCAGGAGCATCAACAAGTGAAATCGTGCGGATAAATGCTGCATTTTTATTGGATTTGATGCTTTTTTCTTTTGTCGTGTAAAAATCATTCTCGGCATCGTGATAAACAGTAAAATCAGCATAGCCCAGCCGGATGGTAATGCCTTTCTTTAATTCTTCAGAATGAGTATCTGTCCATTTGCCGCTTAAACGTTCAGTAAGAGTCGTCTTCCCATGATCAACGTGGCCTACCAAAGCTATATTTATGGCTGGCTGATGAACTTGGGAAACCTTAGTGGAGTTTAATTCTTTTTTTTGTTCTGCTTTTGCGGTTTCTTTTTCTGTTTTCTTTTTTACAGCCATATTCAGGCGGAAAGGAACTTTATTTATAAAATGCACGGAGTTTTCCAATAGGCATTACTTCATAACGCCAGTCTATTTTGTGGCGATATAAGTTCGGTTAATCTTTAAGTCTACGAGACAGTGCTTCCAAGTATAAATATTAGTGAGATGACGATCAGACCAATGACTATAACGCTGCTCAGTATATTTTATCTCATGACCAATAGAATCTGCTAACACTAATCCTGGAAACTCAATTGTATGTTTCTTTTCTGCTTTAGATTCAGAAATAACTAACTTTGTAGATATACTAGTTCCCTTACAAATTATCTCCTTAATTTCTGTTAGTTTACCTTCCAATTCCATATTCATACATCCATTTAAATTTTATATTTAAATGTTATGACTGAGCAAATGAGATAACTAGTTTTGAAACCCCTTTTTTCCTGCGCACTTGCTGATAGTAATTCTACTTCTTCCTGGAGAAGTGCTGCATTTTTTTCCTGACCGCTTTTCGCATCTTCATCAAATCTCTTTTGCGCACTAATTTTGTCCGCAGTACAGCAGCCATAATATTTTTCTCCGCTACTTTTAATACTTCTTTACTGGCTTTACTTGAACTGGCAACAAATTCTTTTGCCAGGTGCATGCTTTCTTCATCGCTGAGATGCAAATCCCGTTTAACCTGGGCAGCTGCTTTTTTGCCTTGGTGTATGCTCAGCAATCCTAAGCCGTATCCCGTTTTAATTACTTTTTTGGCCATTTCTTTCATGGTAATACCTCTTTTTTTATTTGTTTATGATACTCTGTCGCTTGTGGTGATTGGAATTTTTATTTTTGTCGTGAAATGATAAAATAGGTTAATAGCAATAACCCTAAAATCAATAGTATCATGCGTAATGATGTTCCCAAAATGATAATTTTTTCGTCCATGGTAAATAAGATAGCAGAGGCGATGAATAAGGCGGCAATAATGACGCTGAAGTTGCGGCGGCGGTAGAGAACAAATAAGCGCTGTTCTAACTCGCTCAAATGTTCTGCTTCGCAATGGTGAGAATTTGGCTCTTTCTCCAAACGATCAATAATTTTGGTGATATGGTCTGGCAAATCAATGATTAAATCTTTATTTGTTAATAATTTTGTTCGTGCGCTTTCTAAGATTTTTGCAGGCGTATATCGTTCCTTAAGATATATCTTGGAAAAAATGTCCAGCCCGGCAGCAATTTTGAACTGCGGATCTAACTTCAGCGCCAATCCTTCTGCCTGGTAAATTGCCTTGGCAATTAAGACGTGGTTAGCATCATAGATGACGCCATACTGGGCACCCTTGCTGATAATCTGGTATAAGGCATAGCCAAAACTTTTGTCGCTAATGGATTCATAATACGCTTCCTGCAGGATCGGCAATGTTTCTTTTTTAAACTCCTCTATTTTTGCATTGCTGGTATCTTTGGCAAGAGAAATGATAATGTCAATGCTTTTATCAGGGTCTTTCTCCGGCAGCGTATTAATGAAACGGATGATTTTTTTGCGGTCGCCGGGATTGAGTTCACCCATAATGCCATAATCTAAATACACCAGTGTGCCGTTTTTCTGGACAAAAATATTGGCAGGATGAGGATCAGCATGAAAAAAACCATAGATTAACGCCTGTTCCAGGATAGATGTAAAGTAGGTGAGCACTAATTTTTTTTTGTTAACATGGCTTTTTTTGAGGACAAGAAGATTATCCATCTTGACACCATCCATATATTCCATAGTCAATACTCTTGATGATGACAGTTTAGGATAGATCAGAGGAATTTTTACTTTTTTGTTCTCTTTCATTTCCTCTTTGAGGCGGACAGCATTGAGCGCTTCATGCTTGAAATTAAGTTCCTTTCGTGTCCAGAGCGCAAATTCTTTGACAATTTCGACAGGATTATAATTTTTAATCTCGGTAAAATGTTTTTCTAAGGAAGAAGCGATAAAAAAAAGGATATCTAAATCAGCATCAATAATCTCTTTGATGTTAGGGCGCTGCACTTTGACAGCGACCATTTTTCCACTCTGTAATTTTGCTTTATGCACCTGGGAAATAGAGGCCGATGCAAATGGTTTTTCCTCAAAACTTTTGAACAGTTTCTTGATCGGCTGTTGAAAATCTTCTTCAATGATTTTTGTAACGTCGCTGTAGGAGAAGGATGGAACATGATCCTGTAATTTTTCCAGTTCTTTAGAAAATTCCGGCGGGACTAAGTCTGGTCGGAGAGAAAGAAGCTGCCCTAATTTGACAAACGTCGGCCCTAACTTTTCAAATGACCTTCGCAATCTCTCAGCCTGCGCCTGCTTGTCTGACAGCGGGCGGACAATCTCTAGTCGTTTCGGAAGCGGAAGATGAGAGCCTAATTTTGTTTTTCGGATGTAATAGCCTAATCCTTCTTCAAAGAAGACAAGCACTATTTCTTGAAGGCGCTGAATATCTTTAATATCTCTTTTCCAGGGAAACATAGTTCACACTCTTTATATCTGGAAAGGAGAAAAGGATATATAAGGGTTGTGCTTAAATGAAAAGTAGAAATGTTTGTTTATTTCTCTAGTTTTTTCAATCGTGTCATATATCCGGCAACGATGTTGCGCAGTTTTTTGCACGGTACATTGACAAATTTATTTGTCAGAAGCTTGTTTTGGGTAAATTCCGTGGTAAAGTGTTGTCCGTGCTTGCGCAGCAGTTCTTTTGTCTTGCGCTTGATATAGGTGGTTTTAATACGTCCCATGAACAGCTGGGAGAATAGGCTATTTATAAATGTTTTGCTGGTCTTTTGGTTTAGAGAGAGGTATATTTTCCAGCAAATGTTTATAAAATGCTTTGTTGTGAATGGTTCTTATGAATAAGTATACAGAATTAATCGCTGTTGTCCGTGAGAATCCTTCCGAGCTGGAGCGCTGGCTTGTTTTCGCTGATAAATTAATGGAAGACGGCAATGCTCACGGTGAAGCTATAGCCGGTGATGTTGCGCTCTGTTGTCGAGAGATTACAGGAAAAAAAGCACAGCAGGTGCGGAAATCGTTATTAAATGAGAGGAAGAAAGTGTGGAAAGAGTATGCTGGCAAAGGAAAAAAGATTCCTTCGTATTTCATTGAAAATGATGACTTATGGATGGGTGCCTTTCCGTTGCGTTTTCCGAATCCTCATAAATTGAAAGAATTAGACGGCGCATTTGCGGAAGAATTTCTGAAATATGAAATCATGCCTCAAACTAATACTTATGCCTTAGGCGTCCATCAATTACGGATAGCTTGTGAAGCAGAAGAAAATACATCTCATCCTACCTTTGTCATTGATGGTAAGACAGTTTATCGCCCTTTAACGTTTCGAGAAAATATTCAGGCCAGAGTAGAAGATTTCTATACCTTGTATGATGCGAATAGCAATAAACGAACTGTAGATGACAGATTGCGTTTATTCAATACATGGCTGGACTCCTGTGCCGGCATTGCGTATAAAGCAGATTCTCCTGAGTTTAAACTGATCCTGCAATCACCGCACTTGATTGGCATCAATGAAAGTTTTAATAATGAATTTATACCTATTGATTATGATTCTGTGGATGGTATTAGATTAAACAGAAATAATGGAATTTATAATCCATTATTAACACAAGAACAAGTGCTGAATCATCCCGCTTGGTTGGCGGCTGTAGAAGAGGATAAACCACTGCTACAGGAATATACTAATATTGTCTTTTCCCAAACTGAAAGAAAAAATATGGGTTTTTATTTGGAAACTCGTGTTACGGAAGACAAGCTGCGAGTGTTGTTCGTTTACGAACTTGATATCCATTCCAGCGCAAGTGGTTGTTGTGATTTAAGCGATGGCGGCACTCTCCTTCGAGTCTCCTCTTCATCATTCCCGGATGATGCTTTTTCTGGGCATGTTCATGATGTAGATCTTATTCTTGAAAGTGGACATCATGGAGTTCCTTTCAGGAGTTATCATACACACGAAGATAGTCACGCTCTACAAGATCTTTCTTTTGCGGGACATACTCATGAAGATTACTTGTCTTCAGATTTTAAATCTATTATTTCTGATGAAGTTATTGCTGCTGCTCGAAACCGTCCCAATAACATTGATTACAATAGATCAGGCAGTAGGACCAATGGCAGCCTAACTCCTGTTGACCGCCCTGAGACTCTCCGCGACGATTTAGTATATTATAACCAAACTGATAGTCCTGTTATGAGAATTAATCTTCTTAACCAAAGGCCAGTTATCGGTCGTGAAGGTCGCGCTCTTCTGACTGCAATTCTGAGGAGACCAATTATTGTCTAAATCCCAGTATACCTTTACGTAATATTTATATATTGAGATAGCGTTTTCATCCTATGGTAATTCTCTTCGACCAGTTTAACCTTCCCGACGATATTTACAAAATTATTTTCGCCACGGAACAGCAGGAAGTTGTTGCCAAAATGCTCATTGATTACATGTGGAAAAACAAGGGAGAAATTGGCAAAACGGAGATGAGTTTGTTTGCCACCCATCTGCATGAAGGCAAAGCTATTTTGAAAGAAGAAGGCAAATCAGTATTAGACAGAGATGCACCCATTTCCTATAACAAGCGGCAATTTTACGACCGGATTTTAACGCCGATGCGAGGCATGGGATTGATAGAATACGATTTGTACAAGAGAACCTATAAAATTTCTGATAAATTCAATAAAATCATGATTAAGATTGGACTGCTGTGGCTGCGAGAATTGGAAGCAGTCAAAAAATCAAATCCATAACTCTTTCTTGATTAATAATCAACAACTATTTAATAAAACACCCTCTTTTTACGCATTTCAATGACTAAAATCACCGCTCACGGAATAGAAGAGTTGAAGAAACAAGCCTTAGAGAATCCTGAAGCTGTCTTAGTCTTAGCTGATGCACTGCAAAGTCAAAGCGATCCCCGCGGCGAATTCCTGGCGTTGAACTATTATTTAGAGCAGAATAATCTAAGCCTTGAACAGCGAGCAGACTATTTCCTTCACAGAAAAAAAGTGTATCAACAGTTTTTTCGCATTGAATCTCGGAAGGATAGGTTTCGCCTGCAGAACGTTTTTTATAACGGCTGGTTTTATACTGTTGATCAAAGCATGGAATTGTTAGATAATAGAAGATGTCACACACAAGACCAATGGCTTGAATGGTTAAAATCAGACGAGAATGAAGATAAATGGCACTTAGCCAGCGGCCATTTGTATCACGCTTCTCTGGCAGCACTGCATTATAATCAAGATCATGAAGATAAAGAACAACAAAATTTAGTACAACAATGCCGTGCAATGCATACTCAAGATTTTAAAGAAGATTGGATGATGACTTCGACAAGAATTATTTATACTCCAGAAGAACCAGATATAATCATTCCTGATTATGGCTCTGTGCAACAGCAGGAAATAAACTTGAATCTTGTTGGTCCAAGTAAATTTATCAATAAAGAATCAAAATTAGAGCAGGAAATAAAAGCTTTGCTTGGAACGAGTGATCTGGAAGAAGTAGAACAGGTTTATAGCGATTTAACGGGACAAAAACCTTATTTGTGGGGAATAAACAACAAGCCGATTGAGGAAAATTCACGGGCTTTGGTGCTTGGCGTCGACGACATCATCAACTTCAGCGACAACTTCAACATCAATGCTGTCAGCTTCGTCAGCGTCACTAGGCCTAGTCGTGGGTGGTCAATAAATAGCAAACAAGAGTAAACTCTTGCAAGTCACTGCCCGCAAGGCGCGCCTGATTTTTAATCTCTTTTACTCTCTTCTTTCAATACTGCTGCCTTGTCTGTTTTTTCCCAGGTAAAGTCAGGATCATTTCTTCCAAAATGTCCGTAAGCTGCTGTTTTCTGATAAATCGGACGCCGCAGCTGCAATTGATTAATAATTGCTTTCGGACGGAAGTCAAAATTGTTTGTGACTAATTGCACTATCTTTTCTTCCGGTATCGTATTGGTTTCAAATGTATCAACTAAAATGCTGATCGGGGAAGCGATACCAATCGCATAGGAAACCTGCACTTCACAACGCTGGGCAAGGCCGGCAGCAACAATATTCTTGGCAACATAGCGGGCATAATAAGCTGCAGAGCGGTCGACTTTGGTCGGATCTTTCCCGGAGAAAGCACCGCCTCCATGACGGCCATACCCTCCATAGGTATCAACAATAATTTTTCGTCCCGTGACACCGGCATCGCCGACCGGTCCGCCGATGACAAAAGAGCCAGTAGGATTAATGAAATATTTTGTTTTGTCATCGATCCAATCATAACACATCGGCTTGATAATTTTTTCAATCATATCCTGCCGCAATGTTTCCCAGGAAACATCCGGATGATGTTGTGTCGACAAAACAATCGTATCTACCCGCTGAGGAAGATTATTTTTATATTCTACTGTTACCTGTGATTTTCCGTCCGGGCGGAGATACCACAGTTCGCCGCGTTTCCGGGCGCTCGCTAACCGTTGCGTTAATTTGTGGGCAAGTGTAATTGGCAAGGGCAAATATTCTGGCGTTTCATTTGTCGCATAGCCAAACATCAGCCCCTGATCACCTGCTCCCTGTTCCTGAAATAAACCCTGGCCTTCATTGACACCCTGCGCGATATTCGGCGATTGTTCTGACAGCGCTACTAAAACACCGCAGGTAGAGCCTTCAAAACCATAACTGGGATTATCATACCCAATATCAATAACAGTTTTGCGGACGACTTTCTGGACGTCAATTTTTGCTGTTGTTGTTACCTCTCCTGCAACAACAACAAAACCAGTTTTCGTTAAGCATTCTATTGCTACTCTGGCTTGAGAATCATCTGTATAGATAGCATCGAGAATAGCATCTGAAATCTGATCACACATTTTATCAGGATGCCCTTCGGTTACACTCTCTGACGTAAAAAAATAGTTTTGCAGTACCATAGCCTCAACCTCGTTTTTGTGATGAGGATATCCAGCGAAGAATTCCTATATAAATAATGTGAAAGTATTTTATTTTTATGATATCAAAGAAAACCAACGCATTAATACAGAGCAGGACAAAAAAGAACGAAAGATTTAAATAATATTAAATAATTTTAATAAATATTAATAAAGTGATCTAAAAATGGTATTGAAAACATTTAGTGTACAAGAAGCTGTTTATACTAAATTTTCTCGTTTTTGTAAGCAGCACGGAATCAATATGAGTAAACAGATTGAAATGTTTATGGAATCTATGATTGAGGAAGAACCTGAAGCTAAAAGAGAATACATAGAGAAACTTGA
The DNA here is from genome assembly GCA_030695685.1 of Nanobdellota archaeon. GTDB lineage: Archaea > Nanobdellota > Nanobdellia > Woesearchaeales > GW2011-AR9 > JAUYPT01. Next base: position 8,209 of record JAUYPT010000097.1, read on the forward strand.
TAGGATTAGGAAAGGAAATTTTGTTGGTGTTCATAATTTCACTGAAAGATATAGTTTATAGACAATGGAGTATAAACTTCAAGTTTCTGAGGAATTAGATAGAACTTTTAGCAAGCTTGCAAAGAAAAACAGAAAACAGCTTCAGATTATTCAAAAGAAAGTTCAACAAATTTTAGAGAACCCATACCATTTTAAGCCATTACGCGGAGATATGCATGGATCAAGACGAGTACATATCGATACATCTTTCGTTCTGACTTATGAAATTGATGAAGAAAAGAAATTGATACGTCTCTTGGACTTTGATCATCACGATCATATATACTAATTCTATCTGAGTAATATTCTGCATAATGTATGCGATTTAACGAACGGAATGTTTAGTCCAGCAGGACATAACAATGGAGTGAGAGCGTAGCGGAGCAAGTTTTTTCCGTTCTGATGCTTGCGTTCTTAGATTTAGTATCTTCAAGTCGGGAGAAAATTCAAATAGCTTTAAATAATTAAAAGCTTATTCTTATTGTTATGTGGGTTGCAAAATTCAAGATTAAACATGACGATTGGATTTTAAACAAGACAGTAAAGTATAATGTTGTTGCTAGAGGTGTTCCTCTTAATAGTTATGTAAAAAAAGGTAAGCATTTTCATACAGGCATGGTTTTCTTATATGGTTCTGAAAAAGACAAGAAGAAATTTATTACAAGTGTAAAGAATGATAAAAGAGTTAAAAAGTGTTCTGTAAAAGGCAGCCAATTGTTCGTTTTGATTGAAGGTAAGGATTCTATTGCTGAAGTCTTTGAAAAATCATTATTTTTTATTCAGCCAGTTTTAATGAAAGATGGGTTTGAATATTGGGAGTTAGGTTCATGGGAGAAAAAATTATTGATTGATTTTTTTGATAAGGTTAAGAAAATAGCCACTATTGAAATGTTGAAAATTAAAAGAGAATCACCATCTGTATTTATTCAACAAGAAGTGCCAAAATTAACAGATAAACAAAGAAAAGTTCTTGAATGGGCATTAGACTATGGTTATTACAAATATCCTAGAAAAGTATCTATTAAAGATTTGGCTTCAAAAGTGAAAATGCCACGAACCACATTTCAAGAACATCTTAGAAAAGCTGAAGAAAGATTTATGAATCTATTAATAGAACCACTAAAATAGCAGGCATATGACGGCAAAATTATAATATACTTCTCGTTCTTCCATAAATTTATGAAACCGTCACACATTCATTTATTGGGAGTTGTAGGATTTGATCCATTAGGTGACACAAGATTAAAAAAGGCATTAGAATATGAAAAACCAGATGCCATAACTATTGGTGTATCTGAATGGTTAGTTGAATATTTTGATGAGGAGTGGCTTTCAGATCAATGGGATAAACTAAATTATTATGTTGGAATAACCCCTAACGTTAAAAGCTTCATAGAAGATCAAATTTGTAATATCTATCGCTTCCCTGTTACAGTTTCAAGGGATTATGCTGAAAGCAGAGATGTACCCATCCATTACATTGGAGATCCTGTAGATTTAGAAGAAGTAAGAAAATCAATTAAAGGACCTAACAGATCCTCTTCTGAGGCTATTAATCGGAGCGAAACAATGGAAGAAAAGATGAAGCACGCTGAGAATAAATATAGCACATTTCAAGAGTGGTTTTCAAATCCAGACTTTGCTTCCCAAATAATGATGAATGATTTTGTTCAAAGATTCTTGTCTGATGATCCTCAAAGAGAAGCTGTAACAGCAGATAATTTAATTAAATTAGCATATAGAGTATCAGGAAAGATAGTGCATGTAGCTGAAGCCGAGCTATTAACAGATGACAAGAGAGGGCAATCTTTATATGAACGCGTCAGACAATTAGAGCCGACAAGAGGAACTATTGCAGATTATCAGTGATTCAAAATGACTAAAAAATTATTTTGGCAAAATCCATACTTAACAGAATGTAAGGCTAAAGTAGTTAGCATAGCTGGAAATAAAGTAAAATTAGACCAAACAATTTTCTTTGCTTTTTCTGGTGGTCAAGAATCAGATCATGGAACAATTGGAGGAATAAATGTTATTAGTGCTGTAAAGCAAGGAGATAAAGAGAGCATCCTTGATATTGAATATGAGTTAGAAAAAGAGCCTGATTTTAAAGTAGGTGATGAAGTTGTAGTTAAGATAAATGGTGAACGAAGAGAAAAGTTACGAAAAATACATTCTGCAGCTCATATAGTCTATTATTTTGTTATTGAAAAATTAGGAAAATTGAAAATCATTGGCTCAAATATTGCAGAGGAAAAAGCACGAATTGATTTTTTGTATGATCAACCATTAAATGATGTTCTTCCCGAAATACAAGATAAAGTAAATAAATTTCTTCAAGAAAACCATGCTATTATTACAAAAGATGATGAACAAAAACCAAATTTAAGATGGTGGAATTGTGAAGAATGGGAAATGCCTTGTGGAGGAACGCATCCTAAATCAACTGGTGAGATTGGGAATCTTGAATTGCAACGAAAGAATATTGGTTCTGGAAAAAAGAGAATAGAGATAAGACTTACATCATAATTTTCTCCCCACTACCATAGATTTTTAGTATCAGTAACGCAAGTATTTAGATTGTAGTATCAAAGGAACGGAAAAAATTGTAGATCACTTTAACTATTAGGCGCAGTTTTTATTAACTATAAATTATTTCTGCCATTGTAGATTTTACTCTTTCAATGCCTGAAATGCAAGAATGTCCGCTGTGCTTAACTTCTTCCCTGCTTTCATCTTTTCCTGCACTTCCAGTGTTTTTTCTTTTGCCTTGTCATTAAATTGCTGCTGCTGGCTGGTAAGGCTTTTTTCTACAGTCTGAAGTTCCTTGATAATCAGTTCCATTTTCTGTTTCATAGTATTGTGTTCTGCTTTTAATTGGTTGGCTTTTGCCAGGACTGATTTTTCTTCTTCCCGCAATGATGTAATTTCTTCTAAAACTGCAGTAATCTGCTCATGTTTCCCTTGGGATTGCTGTGCCTTGTCCTGCACTTTATGATGAGAATCCTGCGCCTGCTTCCTCTTGTGCATAAAATCGGAGGTTATCGTTTTAATTTCTTTCCAGAGCGTATTTTTTTCTTCCAGCGCTTTATAGTCTGCTTTTAATTCTTTTACCTTTTTCGTTAACGCCTGCTCCTGTGGAAAGGGCATTACTTCTGTTTCCAGTTTTTGTTCTAAACGCTTGATCTCTATTTTTATCTTCTGCGGGTCTTTTTTTTGATCAAGAATGAACTCTTTTTTCTTTTCCACCGCTTCTTTCTGGACGGATGCATTTTCTTTCACAAGAAGATTTAATTTTTCCCGTTCCTGTTTTAGAACTTTAACTTCTGAAGTAAGAGCATCTCGCTCTGCTTTTATAACAGTAATTTTTTGGCTCTGAGCAATAATTTTGTCTTTAATTGCTTTTACATCCTGAAATGCAGCTTCTTTACGATGATGCTGGGTTCGTACCGCAGCACGGAGCATAGACAGTTCTTTTTTTTTGTGCTGAAAATGATGCTGTAGTTCTATGCTATTTTCATCCATCGGACACTCACTGTGTTTCGTTTATGATATCGCAAATGTGTTAAATATTTAAACTTTTATTCACACAGTTGCGTATTAGTAATTGTGAACAAATGTACGATAATAATTCACAATTACTATACACTGTTTATGCTTGCTGTTTTAAACTTTTTGAATTCTACAAGTATATAATAGGGCTCTGTTGTGGATAAATAGAAGAAAAAAATAAAAAAGGTTCTTCTAACCAAAGAGAGCGCCAAGTCCGGCAGCAGCAGCTTCTTCTGCTTTCTTGTCAGTTTCTTTAGACTTCTCTTCCTTCTTTGCTTCAGCAGGTACAGCAGCAGCAGCTGGTGCAGCGGCAACAGCAGTAACAACAGACGCTTTCTTGATTGCTTCTTCAATATTAACTCCCTGAAGTGCAGCAACTAATGCCTTGACGCGTGTTTCTTCAACAGCAACGCCGGCAGCTTTTAAGATTGCTTTAACTGCGTCTTCCGTTACCTCTTTTCCTGCTTTATGAAGCAACATTGCACTGTAAACGTATTCCATTTTTATTCCTCCCTATGTTTTATGTAGTATTTACTCAAAAAGGAACCTCAGTTCCTTTGGAGTCCCAGAATTTTTCTCTAAAAATTCTGCGGATTATAAATTTGCTTCTCCCTTCAGCGAGAGCGCGTGCTGTTCTGATTTTGCTAACAGCTCTTCCCGTGTTTCTGGTGTCATGATCGCTGCATCAAGAGCAACCGCTTTTGCTTCCCGGAATGCTTTTTGGAGCAGCAATTCGATCGTATCTGATGTTGTGTAACTGCTTTCAACCGCCAGATTCATCGCCCATTGCGCTGCGGTGGTTATTTTTTGCAGGTACTCTGCTTCATCAATGTAGAGCTGCTTGCCGTCATAAACCAGGCCGTTTTCCCAGACAGCGACAAGATCTAATCCTATCTCCATCGGCTTGATCTCCAGCCGTTTTAATGTTTCGGCCAGTTTTGGACTGATGATATCGCCTTCGTTCGCTACCGTCGTATCGCTGATGATGACCAGCTTACCCGCATCAACTTTTGTTTTGATACCGACTGCAGCCAATTCGGAAATAATCGGTCCGGGAGCAAAACTTGTTGGTCCGGCACTAACAACAATCTTTTTAGGCGCTTTCTGCCCTCCTTTTGCCGGTGCTTCAGACTTGTTTTTTTGAATAATGGCATATAATTTGAATGGATTGCTTTTACTGAAGATGAGCGCAGGCATACCTTTGATTTTTTGAATTAACTGTTCCACATTCTGCTGCTGTGATTCTTGTAATGCCCGATGCAGTAATCTCTTCCGCATCATGACAATATTAATATCATCTTTCAGCAGCAACGCCCGCATCTTCTGCAATTGCTGCGCTGGAAGATTCTCGAAGTTGACAACGCCGACAATGGGTGATGTTTTAATATTATGAATTAAATCCAGTACTTGCCTTTTTTTCGTCTCGCTAACCATGATTACATCCTCACCGGCGTTCCCATTGTTCGTTTAAGAAGGATATTTTTAATGTTCTGTGATTCGTTTGGCAATTGTTTGACAACGGTATTATAAATAGCTAATATATTCTCAATAATTTCAGCTGCAGGCTGGTTTTCCTTGCCAATGAGGCATTGCAAATTAAGTCCTTTCTTGGTCGTCAACCGGACGGTTACATTTAATCTCTTAACAAGTAAATCTAAATTAGCAGTGGGAGGGACAACACACCCTAATTTTGGATTAGGCATTTTTCCTTTTGTACCCAGCGCCTTCCCAAATGTTGCAGCTATCTTTGGCATCAGGTTTGCCTGGGCAATAAAATAATCATATGATTCTGCCAATTTTTTTAACTCTTTCTTATTGGCATATTTTACAAAATCATTTTCTTTAATCACGGCATCACAGCATTTTTCGGCTGATCCTGCTAACTGCTGATCAACGAACGCGGCTACCTTGACTTTTTTCCCCTGCTGGAATGGCAATGTAACAAAGACGTCAACAGGATTCTGAGAAAGAACTAAATCTTTAAGATTAATAATTAAATCATACGACTGCGTAAATTTCCGCGCCGGCTGTTTCTGCAATTCTTCTACTGCTTTTTGAATTTGCTCTTTATTCATTGTAACCTCCTACACAGAGTGTAGTTGTAACGGTATCTGTTGCTGAACGGCAGTTTGTTTATAAAGATTTCGGCTGTTTGTATGTATTAAGTTAAGTCTGCCTGCCTGGCCAAGAGGTGAGCGAAACTAAACGATTCACTCGAAGGGAAAACTATCCCTTCGGTGTGCCGGAAAAGTAGTTTCTTTTCCCAGCACGTAAGACATAATTAGGTTCAAAACCAAGCGAGATAATATCATCTTCGCCAAACCATTTATACAGCGTGGTTTTGTGAAGCGAACGGCCCGCAGGCAGACTTACTACGTACGGCTTTTTGAGATTAATTGTGGGTATATCTTCCATCAATTTTATAACTAACTGCCTCTTATTTTTTGCAATGAAGAATTATAGATATTCCTTATCCCTGTACCGCCACGGTGATGAAGATAGTAGTGAAGCCAAATATTATATTCATATGGATACCATTTCCGGTGAAGATACACTGTTTTCAGAATTGAAGTTAGTGATGACCTTTCAGCATTTAAATGTTGGAAAAGTGAATTTCATTAATGACCTTGTTTATAGCTATCAAGGGCCGCAGTCTGATTTATTATCCAAGATTAATCCTATTTTTGATCAAAATTAATGGAAGACATACGTATTGCATAATGATGGTATGTCTTCCAAAATGTAGTTGAGGAAGAATGATCTGCAAAACTATTGTCCTCAACTACATTAACTAAAAATTTATAAAACAGCCACATTCTGATTTGATATGACTAAAATCTATAGCTTAGAAGATGGTTTTACGGAGGCAGCACAGGCAATAGATACTATTTTCATTGCCCAATATAATCCCCATCATAAGCTTTTCACCACCAAAGAACCTATTTTTGTTGCTGTCTATGGCGATCCCGTAAGCGGTGCAGCTTCGTTTGTGAAGGAGATTCAGCAATTTTTTGCACCAACACTGCAAGAAATGAGAGACAAAGCTTGTACCCCTCGGGTGTTAAGCGTCTGGCAGCCATTTCAGCAGCAGTTTTTTGAACATTTTAATAATTACAAACACCATTTCTGGCCTGCTGCTTTTCTGCTGCATTGCCCCTGGGAAAGAAATTTGAAAAATCAATATCGTGATCCCGATCATCTTGTGCGTGACTATGCAGATGATACTATTGATCTACGAATTGGGATCTACAACCCTCTCTTTTCATCCGGCACCCGGGGCGAGTATGATCTGGTCATTGCCAACCAGCATCTTCCTGATGATAAAATATCCTTGAAACTTCCCTCTCTATCAAAAGCCTTATAAAAACAACTTTCTTTCTTGCTATAGAGAAGTTTGAAAAATAGTAATTTTGAGGAATAGTTATTTTGTTTCGTGTCAAAATTACGACTATTTCAAATTCTCTTTAGAACTTTGCAAATAAGTAATTTCATTTTGCAAAGTTCTCTATACTAATAACTATGGCTACAGACAATAAAGGAATTACTGTCCGGAAAATGGATAATTTCTCCGAATGGTATACACAAGTAATTCAGAAAGCAGATCTTGCAGATTATTCTTCCGTTTCCGGTTGCATCATTTTTAAGCCATCATCCTACGCGATGTGGGAAAAGATTAAAGATGTTGTTGATGCTAAATTAAAAGCATCCGGCGTACAGAACGCCTATTTTCCACTTTTTATCCCGGAAAAATTATTGCAGAAAGAAGCAGCTCATCTGGAAGGTTTTTCCCCGGAAGTTGCCTGGGTGACTATTGCCGGCAATACACCATTAGATGAACGGTTGGCAGTTCGTCCGACTTCAGAAACAATCATGTACGAATCCTATGCCAAATGGATCCGTTCTTATCATGATTTGCCATTACGTTTAAATCAATGGAATAATGTCGTGCGCTGGGAATTCAAACATCCGGTTCCGTTTTTGCGCTCCCGTGAATTTTTATGGAATGAAGGGCATACCTGTTTTGCCACCAAAAAAGAAGCGGAAGCTGAAATCAAAGAGATTATTGCCATCTATGATGATGTCTGCAAAAATATTCTTGCACTTCCGACGTTGATCGGCAGAAAATCAGCAGGTGAAAAATTTGCCGGTGCAGATTATACGATTAGTTTAGAATTACTGATGCCTAATGGAAGGGCTATTCAAGGCCCTGATGCCCATCACGACGGGCAGAATTTTGCCAAAGCATTTGACATCACTTTTACAGATCAGAAAGGAAAAAAACAGTATGTCTGGCAGAACACCTGGGCAATTACAACCAGAATGATTGGCGTTCTGCTGGCCATCCATGGTGATGATAAAGGCGCAGTTCTTCCTCCTTTCCTGGCGCCATTGCAGGTTGTCATCGTTCCGATTCTCTTTGAAAAAAATAAGAAGGAAATACTCAAGCATGTTACCGCGGTGAAAGAGCAGCTGCATCAGAAAGGAGTAACAGTATATGTTGATGACCGTGAGCAGTATTCCCCGGGATGGAAGTTCAATGAATGGGAAGTGAAAGGAATTCCAATAAGGATAGAGATCGGCCCGAAAGATGTGGAGAAAAATCAAGCCATGATTGTACGCCGGGATACTGCTGAAAAACAACCGGTTGCCATGGACAGCGTTGGCAAAGAAGTTCGTTTTTTGATGGACATGATGCAGCAGAGCATGTATAAAAATGCTCAAGAACTGCTGGAAAAAAATATTGTCCGCGTTGAAACTCTTGCTGACGCTGAAAAGCAGTTAGGGAAAGGAAAACTTATTTTTGCGCCGTGGTGCGAATCAGCAGGATGCGAAACAAAATTTAAAGAAAAGACCGGCGCTAAATCGCTGAATTCACCGCTGGAACAGCCTTCAATAAAAAAAGGGCAGATCTGTTTTGCCTGCAAGGAGAAAGCGACCGTTTGGTTTTATTTTGGGAAGAGTTATTAGTCTACAGAATTCTCTATTGAACTAAGTAAATCAATAAAGTCATTTTCATGGTCTCGTAAATATGTTTTTTTCAGTGCTTTCTTTACTGTATCAATAATTATGGATGTATCAGCAATTTTAGCATTACATAATACTATGCATTCTATTCCAGATTGACCGGCAATAGGTCCTCCAATCCTTCCTGGTGAAGGCTGCATTGTTCGATGATCATAATCGCAAAGCGTTAATTCTAATCCCTTGCCATTTCGTAAATAGAAGGCTAATGGTGTTACAGCAGCATCGTTAGGGAAAATGGTAGTGAGAGGAACGAGGGATGTTTTTTTAGAAGAAGCATTTGGAACTGTTCTTACATAATACTGCACTTCTTTTGTAGAATATGCTGGGTTAATCGTAATATCATTTTCTGACAAATTTTGAATGAACTCTTCAATTGGTTTATCTTTAAGAGAATATCCGTCTATGATAGTTCCTGCAGGTGTATAATAATCTTTTGCTACTCTAATTATTTCTGCAATGATCATCATTTTCTTTTTTTGAGAAGGTTATATTTAAATGATTCCCTTTTAATTTTCTAAAAATACCAAGAGCATTTATATAGTTACTACCCGGTGCTTTTACTATGGACAAACCTAATCTTTCTTTCCCAAAATTAACCAGAAACGAGCAGTCTGTTCTAAAAAGAATCATTGAACATTCTAAAATCCCAGATGTAGAGATAGCAAAAAAAATGGGCCTTTCTCAACAAGCAATTTTCAAGATTAGGCATAAGCTTGAGCGTGTTGGAATAATCAGCGGATATATGCCCATAATTGACTTCAAAAAAATTGGTGTTGAGACGTTAGTTGTCATTGGGATTAAATTTACTAACTTCATCTGGGAGAAGTATTCAGAGGAACAAATTTCAGAAAGAATACAACAAATGTCACAAGTAATCATTGCGTATCGTATTCCTGAATCAAGAATATCTCATTTACTGGTCATGGGATTTAAAAATATTGAAGAAAAAGACAGGTATCTTATGAGAATGCAAAGTAAATATTCCAAAGAGATTGAAATAGTATATGTCTACCCATTTTCAGTAGATAGGATTATTAAGACAAGTCATATTGGCCTTTTAGACTCGATTATTAATCAAAATAAAACCATTTCTAATGAATTTTTTATAGATAATTATAGATAAATAACAACTTTCTGAAACATTTTAGCTTATTTATACTACCATAAGTGGTTATAGTTGTCATGCTTACTGCATATATCGTTAAAGCAATTAAGGAAACCATTTGTAAGCAGTATGAGAAAAAAATGAACAGCAAGACACAACTTTGTCGGTCTTACATTTATTTGCCCTTATTGTGAGAACTAAAACGAAGATAGTAGTTAGCAGAAAAATTGAGGTGGATGTAGCTAAAGTGACAAACACACGCAACCTAGGATAGAAATAGAACAGTAACAACCTGCCCTAATCTTGCATTAAAACGAGGGGTGATTCAAATGGTAGAAGTTTAGCAGAAAAATTGAGTCGATGTAACTAAAGAGATAAACATACGCAGCTTAGGGTGGAAATAGAACAGTAACAATCTGCCCTAATTTTGCATTTAAACGAGGAAAAATTCAAGCGGTAATTACCGCAGCTCTCTCTTTAAGATTTTATGTGCATGATTTATTTTCTTGAACATTTCAGTATCCCCGCCAGGCATGTCAGGATGATATTTCTTTGCCAATTCTTTATACTTCTTATCGATTTCATCCATATCAAGGACATCTTCTCCAACACCGAGTATTTCTCGCGCTTCTGTGCGCATCTGCTCAACATCATCTTTTTCAGCAAATTCTAAGAGAAATTCTTCAAACGTCTTTTTTCCGGCAAGTAGGTCAGCCACTTCTAACTCTATCACTTTATAGACTACGTATAAATTATCTATATATCTTTTTGCAGATTTATAACTATAATACATGCGATAGCCATCGCCGTACCATGTTGCGGATGCCGGAGCACGTTGTATTGCCGGTTCAAGATCTATAATGATCTCATCCCTGGTGATGCCAATTTTACTCAGGATAGAAATAATACTGTTTTTGTACATCAAGGCACGCCGCTGATACGAGTCTCGTGCCAGCACGAGATTGAATTGGTGTCCTTTTATGGTGATAGTATCCATGGTTTCCAATCATCAAAAAAGTAGGCTGTTTATAAACATTGAGATGGAAAATAGAGGAATAGCATACGGGGTCGTTTAACACCATCAAGCAACATTTTTATTAACCTTCATCTTTTCTTTCATCATATGAACATCCTTCCGCTCTTCAAAAACAACTGCCTTACCATTAAAGTCATTCCCAATGCTAAAATATCAAAAGCAGTTATGGATAATAATCCTCCTAAAATCTATCTCCAGGCAGTGCCGGAAAAGAATAAGGCAAATCTGGAATTGATCAAATTTTTCAAAAAAGAATTTGGAGTAAAAGTGATGATTCAATCCGGAGAAAAATCACGGGAGAAAGTAGTATGCTTAGCGGAATAAAATTACCTACTCTCTAAATACCGTTTTCCTAAATGT
>JAUYPT010000106.1 GCA_030695685.1 Nanobdellota archaeon
AAAAGAAGTTTCTCTTTCTCAGGAAGATGGAGTTGTAACCTTGACGGGGAAGCAGGATTTGCCGAAGTGAAGATTCTTTAATAACACTTATTAATAATTGATTCTGTCAGCTGTTGTGGAAAGAGAAAATGATGAGCGCCAATTAGTAACTTTTGACAGAAGATTAGGGCAGTATGATGTTGCCGTTGCTCTTTGTTCCTATTGTGATGTTCTTGATTTTGTTGTTGATGAAAAAAAGCAGGGAATTGTTTTAATCGATACCTGTGGACATAGTAAGGAGTTCGGTCAGCAGATGGCTGCATTTTTTTAAAAAGAAATTGCTGCTGGTTGGGGAGTTCGGAGCAATGCTCGAGAAGAGTTACTTCAGCTCGGGCAAAAACTTGCTGCTTATGCTTCACCTGGCGAAGAATGGTGTGATAAATGGTATAGTTTTGTTTCGGGAGAATATTTGCAATTGTCCGAAGAAAATGTTTCTTTATCAATGGGCGGTGGTTTAGGTCATACGTTCTTGTTGAGAAATAATGGTCAGCAGGATAAAATAGTAATGAAATGCGGCACATTGGATGACAAATTTTTACAGCATGCCGAACCAGCCTACGAAACAGAAGTCCAGGATAATGATCTTATTTTTCTGCAATCAGATGGTCTTTTCAGCAATACTGCTCGTTCTTTAGATTATGATTATCAGCGGGAAAAATGCGCTGCTCCTGATGATTATTTAGAATGTGTTGAGAGCATGATTATGGATTGTTTTGCTGGTAATCATGATCAGTCTGCATCATTTTTGCGTGATAAAGTTATTACAAAGCTTAGTCGTTATTTTCTTCCCCGTGCTGATTTGTATTACGATGATGTTACGTTTGTAGTGGTGAAGAAGAAGTAGAAATATTTTTGGTTAAAGATCCCACTCCCGCACTGGTCAACCTCAGCTAAACTATTTAAACAAGAGATTATTTTTAATGTTTTAAATGGTAGTAGAATCACAAAAAGGGTTAGTAGTCTTCCAGGATAAGAAGATTCGAAGGCTTTGGCATGATAATCAATGGTTTTTTTCAGTTGTAGATATCATTGAAGCTTTAACAGATAGCCCAAGCCCAAGACAGTATTGGGGAGTTTTAAAAGGAAGAGAAAATCAGTTGTTAACACTTTGTTTACAACTGAAATTACAATCTGTGGATGGTAAGTATTATGCCACTGATTGTGCTAATACTAAAAATATGTTTAGGATTATACAATCAATTCCCTCACCAAAAGCAGAGCCATTTAAGATATGGCTGGCTCAAGTGGGTTATGAAAGGGTACAGGAAATAGAAAACCCAGAACTCGCTCAAGACAGGGTTAAAGAATACTACGAACTGAAAGGCTATCCAAAAGACTGGATAGACAAAAGGTTGAGGGGAATTGCTATCAGGCAGGATTTAACAGGCGAATGGAAATCCAGAGGAGTTCAGGAAGAGAAAGATTTTGCCATTCTTACAAATGAAATCTCAAAGGCAACATTTGGGAAGACTGTAAGAGAATACAAACAGTTCAAAGGGCTTACGGAACAAAATATTAGAGACCATATGACTGATTGGGAACTAATCTTCACATGCTTGGAGAAAAAGCGACCACTGATATCACCAGAACGAGAGACGCTCAAGGTTTTGATGAAAGTAAACAAGCTGCCAAAAGAGGCGGACAAATAGCTCAAAACACCAAAAGAGAATTAGAGCAAGAAACAGGAGAATCAGTCGTATCCAACAAAAATTATCTTTCTTTAACTAAGCAAAAGAAAAAAATTAGAACACTAAAAAATAAAGAAGAGAAGAAAGAGTAATGATATCCGCTCAACACACAATTCTTATAAACAGCATTTCTCCCAAAATGACGATGATCAAAAACTTTACTCCCAGATTATACCAGCAGACCATTTTAGGCACTGCGGCACAGAAGAATACGTTAGTGGTTTTACCGACAGGATTGGGAAAAACTGCCTTAGCCTTTCTTTTAGCTGCACAACGGCTGAATAATTATCCTAACTCTAAAATTCTGATGCTGGCGCCGACAAAACCGTTATGCGAACAGCACCAGGAAACGTTTCGGCAGCATTTAGACCTTCCGGAAGAAAAAATTGTGCTCTTTACCGGCAGCATTAAGCCGGAGAAACGGGCAGCATTATGGAAAGAAGCAACGATTATCATCTCTACGCCACAGGGATTAGAAAATGATGTCATTAACCGGCACGTGCGCTTGGATGAAGTTTCGTTGCTGATTTTAGATGAAGCGCATCATGCTAGCGGTGAGTATGCCTATGTCTGGTTAGCGCAGCAGTATGAAAAGAACTGTCATTACCCCCGAATTCTTGGTTTAACTGCATCTCCCGGCAGTGATTTAATGAAGATTAAGGAAATCTGCCACAATCTTGCTATTGAAAAAGTGGAAGTGCGCACGGAAAAAGATCCTGATGTGATGCCTTATGTCCAGACAATAAACAAAAAATGGATTAGTGTTGAATTTCCACCACAGTTTAAGGAAGTACGGAATTATCTTCAGGCCTGCAAGAACAGTAAGCTTCAGGAAATAAAAAATCTGGGCCAGATTACAAAAGATAGTTGTACAAAAACGGAATTATTGCTGCTGCAGAAAGAGCTGCAGAAAACAATCTCCTCCGGCGACCGTGATTTTAATAGTATGCGCTCTATCTCATTGTTAGCAGAAGCATTGAAAGTGGAATATTGCTTAGAATTAGTAGAAACGCAAGGCATTACACCGCTGTATGCCTATCTTCAAAAGCTGCAGCAGGAATCGCTGACATCAAAAGTAAAAGCAGTTAAAAATCTTGTTCAGGATAGTAATTTCAAGACCGCAGTGCATTTGACAGGAGAATTAGTGTTACAGGATGTACAACATCCGAAGCTGCTGAAATTAAAAGAAATTATCGACCAAGAACTGCAGCAGCATAGCAATGTCAAGATAATTATCTTTACGCAGTACCGCCTTTCGGCAGAAACGATTGTTAACAATATCAACGGAAAAAGCCACATTTTTGTCGGGCAGGCAAAAAAAAATGGCATCGGATTTTCCCAAAAAGAGCAGAAAGAAATTCTGCAGCGATTTAGAGACGGCGACTTTAACATCTTGGTAGCAACATCAGTTGCAGAAGAGGGATTGGATATTCCGAAAGTCGATAAGGTTATTTTTTATGAGCCTGTTCCGAGTGCTATCCGTAGCATTCAGCGCCGCGGCAGGACAGGAAGGTTAGAAAAGGGAGAAGTGACTATATTAGTAACAGCCGGCACGAGGGATGAGCAGTACCGCTGGAGTTCTCATCATAAAGAGAAACGGATGCATCATAATTTAGAACTCTTGAAGAAAGAATTTTCATTACAGAAAGAAGTTAAATCTACTTTAACCACATTTATTCCGCAGGAACAGGTTGTTGCAGTCATTGCTGACCATCGGGAAAAAGGAAACCGAATTGTGAAAGAATTGATTGACAAAGGAATTTCCGTCAAAATAGCGCAGCTGGAATCAGCAGATTATCTTGTTTCAGGAAAAGTAGGGGTAGAATTAAAAAAAGTTCCTGATTTTGTCGCCTCAATTATTGACGGCAGATTATTGGATCAAATACGAAGCCTGAAACACAATTTTGCGAAATCAGTGTTAATTATTGAAGGGGAAGAAGATATTTATGCCGTCCGCAATGTTCATGCCAATGCCATCAAGGGGATGCTGGCAGCAATTGTGTTAGATTTCAATGTTCCTGTACTGTACACCAAAAATCCTCAGGATACGGCGAGTTTGCTTGCGGTCATGGCCAAGCGGGAACAGGATAAAGGCCGGGACTTTTCCTATCATGAGAGCAAACCGCGGTCGTTGCCGGAACAGCAGGAATATTTTGTGTCCTCATTCCCGGGTATAGGAACAACCCACGCTAAAAATTTATTGCATCATTTCGGTTCGATTAAAAAATTAGTCAATGCTACAGCGAAGGAATTAACACTGGTCGAGGGCATCGGCACCAAAACAGCAGAAACAATTCTAAAATTAGTAGAAGAAAAATATATAAAAGAAAAAAAATAAAATTGTTATTAAAACATTTCTTTTTTAAGCAGTGCCCGTTCTAAACTCCACTTGCCGTTGCCCATGGCGAGTATTACCAGGAACGCTGCAAAATACAGCAATGCTAATTCGCCGCCGTTGCTCATGGGATTCCATCCTTGCGGGAAATGAACCATGAAGTAGGCAACTAACATTTCTATTGCTCCTAACAATGCTGCCAGCCTGTTGAATAAGCCCAGCACGATCATCAAACCACCAAATAATTCGATAATTCCAGCTAAACCCATTAAACTTAACAATGGTGCACTGCTTCCTCCTAATCCTCCAAACCAGCCGAATAATTTCTGGCCTCCGTGCTGCAGGAAGAGGAATCCTACAACTACTCTCAAAATGAGATAGAGTTTGTCTTTATGCTTTTCACTCAATTTTCCTATATACATGTTGAACACCTCGTAAGCGTGGAAAATCTTGGCTATTTTAAACTTTTTGATAG
>JAUYPT010000110.1 GCA_030695685.1 Nanobdellota archaeon
ACATTCCGCAATTCCCGAATCCGAACTTTCGTTATTTTTTTTATTTCCACTACTTTAAACGGAACTTTTGCCGTCAAGTGAGGATTATTATCATGGAACAATCCGATGAATGCCGACCAGGACTCCTCTTTTTTATGATCTGGCTTGCGGCTGACGACTACGCTCTTTACTTTGTACACAACCATCCCTAATTTGAAAAAGTTCTTGTTTTTAAAGGTTGCTAAAATACGTTTCAGAAGTATATACAGACATTCACTTCGAAGAACGCGTTACAATGTAAATGATAGAGGCAACAGCAGCAATGAGAACTGCAAGGATTAAGCCAATCTTCGTGCCGCTTACCAATAAGAGAGAGTTTACGATAACCATGACCAACGCTGTACAATATAATGGCCGTGATCCAAAGAAGATTGATAATCCTTCCAGCTGCGGCAGCGGCAGCAATAACCACAACCCCATCCATAAATTTAAGGACAGCCCCTGCATCAAGAAATAGTTTCCCGGGATAAAGAAATCAGCAACGGCGAAGATGAT
Organism: Nanobdellota archaeon; assembly: GCA_030695685.1. GTDB lineage: Archaea > Nanobdellota > Nanobdellia > Woesearchaeales > GW2011-AR9 > JAUYPT01. The sequence goes on from JAUYPT010000110.1 coordinate 535, forward strand.
TGCCAGCACCATATTCATTGCTATCCCGCAAAAATGAATCAGGGCATTATCTTTATACGAAAAGCCGTACCTAAATTCTCCTAACCGCTGTTTAGCGTTCAAGGCCACAGCGAGAGTTCCCGTTAATACTATGGGGATAAAATTACTCAGCGTGATAAAAGAGATAAATGTTGCCACTAAAGCAATAATCAGTCCCGCCCACCATACTTTAAATTCAGCATTATATCCTTCGCTCAAGGCATAGATTTTCTGAGAGCCAAGGCGGAAAAAGAAGGTCATGGACGCAACGAAGATGGTCAAAACCAAATGAGTTAATCCAATCACGAAATTAAAACTATCCCCTCCCCAATCATCGAAGGAAAAAATAAATGCCGTAACAATAATTGCGGGAAGTACTCCTTTTATTTCTTCCGTGCTGAAGCGGAAAAATGTTTTTATTCGTGAGCGTAATTCTGTATCACTAACCATAGAGAGAATTAAATTTTGGAGATATATATTTGTTTCTACTGTTTCTCCAGCAGCCAGGTTTTATGGACACTTTCTCCCTTTCGGATCAATTTCATCTCCAAAAGCGTAAAATTATCAGAAAGACTCAGGTTCCACTGTTCCCGCCCGATTAACAGTACTGTACCATGTGGTTTTAAAATATAATTAGTTTGGTAATAAATCTCATTAATCTTATCTTCATCTTTATGAGTAACGTGTATGATCACCCGGTCAAAATAATTTTTACCATATTTCAAGTCAAGATCATCTAAAGCGTAGCGCTGAACCATAACATCAGCATTGGCAATTTTAGCATTCTTCCGTGCGGCAGTAAAGTTTGGCCTGCTTTCGTCAACAGCGTAAATCGTTGTCATAGCATAAAAATAAGCTTCAATAGCAATAGCGCCGTCTTTACAAAAAACGACCAGCAGTTTTTCCTTGAGCTTACACCGCGACAGGCGTACAAAGTAATAGGCTAGATCACCCTTAAACGAGGCAGAATGGGGAAACACGCGATACTCCCGGGAATTTGCTTCTACAATATTTTTATCAATGCCAAGGTAATAATTTTTGCCGTTAAAGAAGACAATGACGAGCAATTCCGGCTTCTTAAAATCTATTGAAGGTTCAATTTTCTTTGTTCGAAGGATGGCAAACAATTTTTCAGCTACTATTTTGGCAATCGCAAAACGGTTTTCTTGTCCTTTCACACCCTCAACATCAATTCTTATTTTACACTCATTGGAAAAATAGTCTGCCCAGGGAAACCGTACAGGTAATTTTACTGTATCTACATTTTTATATTTTCCAAGGGCAATAAGCAGTCTTCTGACGGATTGTAATAATGGTGCATCTTCAGCAGCAAAACTGATAACGCTGGGAGAGACTACTGTCGCAGTAGACAGTTTTTCTTTTATTTCCACTGCTGCCGTTTCTTCTAATCCAGAATTAACCAAGGCATAGTATTTCATTATCACATTCACGTATACATAAAATAGAAACAATAGTTATAATTCTTCTGCATTTTCTGTGTTATCAGCACTGTTTTGATTTCCGGTGCTATCAGCGTTATTCTCATCGTTCTCAATGATCATTGCCGAGGCAGCTAACGTATCGCCTTCATCTAGGCGCATCACCCGAACTCCCTGCGTCGCCCGGCCAATGACAGAAATATCTTTACATTTCATCCTGATGGCAATGCCTTTTCGTGACACGAGCATTAAATCTTCCGAACCATCAACTAATTTGACGGATTTTACCATGCCATTCTTGTCAGTAATTTTGATATTGGTAACTCCTTTTCCTCCTCGGTTGCATAAGCGATAATCTGCAACAGGCGTTCTTTTCCCGTATCCTAAATCAGTCAACGTTAAGATGTCTTTTCCTTCTTCAGCAACAATCATACCAATAACAATATCACCGGAGTTTAGCCGTATCCCGCGGACGCCATGCGCCGTTCTTCCCATTGATCGCACATCCTGTTCTTTAAAGCGGTTGGCAGATCCTTCTTTTGTTGCTAAAATAATTTCCTGATCACCGTTGGTATAACTGACTCCTACTAACATATCTCCTTCATCCAGAACAATTGCCCGTATTCCTCCTTTGCGAAGATGGGAAAATTCTTCCAATTCTGTTTTCTTGACGACGCCCTTTTGAGTGGCCATAAACAGATAGCCTTTCTGGAAATCGCTTACCGGCACAACTGCTGTAATCCGTTCGTCTTGCTTGATCTCCAAAATATTGGAAATGTGTTTCCCGCCCGCCTGCCGGCTGGCTTCAGGAATAGAATAGACTTTTAAGCAGTAAACCTGGCCTCTATCTGTAAAGAATAACAAATAATCATGTGTTGAGGCAACATATAATTTTTCCACAAAATCTTCTTCTTTCGTGCCCGCTGCTTTTACTCCTTTCCCGCCACGCCGTTGCGTTTTATAGGTATCTAACGGCAGGCGCTTAACATATCCGGAATAGGTCATGGTAACAACATTTGTTTCTTTTTCAATCAGCTCTTCAAGATCAACATCCTCATCATCACCAATGGTAATGGTAGAACGACGGGCATCGCCATAATCCTGTTTTAAGAATGTTAATTCTTCTTTGATTAACGATAAGACTTTGGTATCTGAGTTTAAAATTTCATGATATAGTTTTATTTTCTCCAGAAAATCATGATGCTCGCTGCGGATCTTTTCCTGCTCCAATGAGGCTAACTTCTGCAACCGCAATTCTAAGATTGCTTTCGCCTGCAGTTCAGAGAGAGTATAACTGCTGATCAAGAAAACTTTGGCATCATCAATCGTTTTACTGCGGCGTATTCCGGGAATGACTTCATCAATATTGTTTAATGCCGTCAATAATCCTTCTAAAAGATGAACTTTTTTCTCCGCTTCGCTGAGATCATATTTTGTTCTCTTGATAATCATATCTTTACGGTGGGCAACATGATACTGAAGAATATCTTTCAAGCCTAAAACTACCGGGTGATTATCGACCAAGGCCAATAAATTAATGCCAAAATTAACTTTAAGGCGGCTGTAGGTATACAGTTGATTAAGGATAACATTGGGATCAACATCTTTTTTGAGATCAATAACGATCCGAATGCCTTCCCGGTCAGATTCATCGTTAATGTTGCGGATTCCCAGGATAGTTTTATCCCGCACTAAATCCGCAATTTGTTTAATCAATTCTTCTTTATTGACCTGGTAGGGAATTTCTGTAATAATAATTTTATCATCTTCAAGAGAAGTGATCGACTTAATGGTTACTTTTCCCTTTCCTTTGGCGTAGGCCAGCTGCAGAGAAGCGCCGCAGCAGACTTCCCCGCCTGTCGGGAAATCAGGGGCAGGAATTACTTTCATTAATTCATCCGTCGAAATGTCAGGATTGTCGATAACCTCAATAATGGCGTTGCAGACTTCCGTCACATTATGAGGAGGAATATTAGTCGCCATGCCTACAGCAATTCCTGATGATCCATTGACAAGTAAATTAGGAAGGATTGTCGGAAGAACCTCCGGCTCTTTGAGAGAAGCATCAAAATTATCCTTAAATGAAACCGTTTCTTTCTCGATATCCTTAAGCATTTCTTCGGCTATCCTGCTCAGTTTTGCTTCCGTATACCTCATCGCCGCCGCAGAATCACCGTCAATAGAACCAAAATTGCCCTGTCCCTTAATTAAAGGGTAACGCAAAGAAAAATCCTGCGCCATCCGCACTAAGGAATCATAGACCGCAGTATCACCGTGAGGATGATACTTCCCTAAAACTTCTCCCACAATACGGGCGCATTTCTTAAATGGCTTGGCATGAAACATCCCCATCTCATACATCGCATAGAGAATCCGCCGGTGAACAGGTTTTAACCCATCACGGACATCGGGAAGAGCCCTGCCCACGATGACGGACATGGCATAATTGACATATGCCTCTTTCATCTCTTCTTCGATCACTCGAGGCACTATTTTCTCGTTCTGTTCCGGTGGAGTTTCGGGGCTAATTTCGTTCATTGTAGTAAGAATTTTAAATCTTGATTTATCGTCGATAAAGGATACAAAATTTGAGGTTTTAACCGTTTATAAATCTTGTGGTGGTAAAACGGCAGTTTTGAATGAAGGAAATATATTTATAGAAGTAATTTTATATACGAAAAGATGGATTTATTTTACCAAATTATGGATACTGCCATCAAAGCAGCGATTCAAATGGATAATTATAGATTGGGAAGAAATAATACTGATTTTTCCGCTGTTCATGGTCTTGCTAAAATCCTGGAGGATAATGCTATTGAACCACCTTATGACACGACTGAGCGCAGCACTAAGGCAAGCCTACAATTTATAGTGATGATGAGTCATTTCTTTGAAGAGCATTACAATAAAGAAATTAAAGTATTAGAACAGCTATCAAGAGAGATGAAAACGCTGCAGGCAGAATTATATCTTGTTCCCCATCAAAGCCAATCCAAGTTAGAAGAATTAACAGACGTTTGTGTCGAGTTAAGCAAAAGAGGAAGTCGGGAATATCGTAAATCTGATTATCGTTATTATTAATTATTCTTGAACGAAGACATCTTTATCATAGATAATCTACAAGAGGATAATCCCGTAATTCTTAGAAGGAAATTTATGGCGATAGACGTGCCATAATTTTTCGAATTCTGAGAATGGTTCTTCTTTTCGTTCTGGATAATAAGGGTCATGAAACATCACTGTCTTTTGTTCTTGATCATATCCACGCAGTACCACAAAATGAGCTGCATTCATCGGACCTTGATCGCCCCATCCATGACGAGCAATCAACGGGTGGTCAGTCTCGATGTTTTGTGTAATATCCTCAAATGTGAGATTATATACCGTCTGAACTTTGCAACCCATCATGGCAGGAATTGTGGCTAACTGCCAGTATTCAATTCCAGGATCATCGCGTTGAGTGTCGGAAACATCATAACCATATATATCTTTAACAACACTGGCAAGAGTATCTTGAGAAAACGGCCTCCGATGATATTGTAAAACCATGCTCATGCACGCAAGGCCACAATACAGCTGCTTCTGAGCAATGTAAGGAACGTCAAGACTTTTTTTCATCTTTAAGGTTATTCATTACTTTTTTAATCTCTTCCTTGGCAACTTTTTCTTTGGCGTCTAATTCAATCAACCGTTCCACTTCATCCGCCTGCTTATGCACCTGTTCTGCTTCTTGTAAAATGTCCGCAGGAACTTGTTTTAAAAACGCTTGTTTTGCCTCTTCACTGGGCAAGTCAAAATATTCAAAGAATTTTTTGGTTAATTTTACTTTAAATGTTCTTCCGGACTTTTCCTTGGCAATAAATCCTTGTTCTTCTAATTGGCGCATATGCTCGTACGCAGCAGGGCTGCGCAGTTTGATGACGTCTGATTGCACAATAGGATACCTCCAAGCAATAACTGCCAGCGTATCCATTAACGGGCGGTCTAATTCCGTCGACGTAACGATAGAGCTTACCAACGGAACGTAGGCATCTTTAACGGTTAATTTCCAGCCTTCCTCTTTGCGAACGAGTTGCAGCGATGTATCAAGCAGGATATACGTAGCAGCAAGGCTTTCCAAAAGAGTTTCTACCTCTTGTGTCTCTAAAGAACATAAGCTGGCGATTCGTTCAGCAGTAATCTCTCTGCCAACAGCAAACAATACCGATTCCACTCTTTTTTCGTTGTCGTTCATGATTATGACTGCTGGTCTACTGTTTTTTCCGGAATAAAATAAATATCTTCTTTCATGTCAACTCTGCCTTCATCAATAAGCTGGTCTAAAAAATCTTCTAACGCGTCTTTCTCAACACCGGTAAGCTTGCTTAATTGTTCCGAATCAAGGTTGCTTTTGCTGAGCATGACAACAATATAATTCTTCAGTAAAAAGCCCATATTTCGAGTTAAATGGTCATTTTCCACTTTTAACTGCTTGGCAACCATATCCACTTGATGCAGTTTTGCCTGTAAATCGTTTAAAAATACGGAAAGCCGCTGATCATCCAAATGTAACGATTGAGGACTGACAACTTCTACTGAAGAAGGCATATACTCAAAACAGAAACTGATCACTCTTTCCATGCTTGAAGTCTTAACTTCTACATCTGCAAAGACAGCCCACAATTCCTGTCCTTCCTGCTGTTGAACAGGAGCAAATTCTTCCCGCAGAAGAGTATAATTCTTATCTTCCTTGAGTTTTGTAATGTAGCCTTTTAACGCTGTAACAACATGATGTTCCGGTTTTCCTAAGACTTCCACCACAGCCCTAAATACTATTTCTTCCATGAGAATGGATAAAATAATGATGTTTTTAAGCCTTTCTGAAGGTTTAGTTGAGGACAATAGTTCCGCATATAATTTCTCCTCAACTAGTAAACAACAAAGATAACTTATAACTAATTAGTCGTTTACTATATAGTGAGCGAGACTAGATTAATACGTTATTTTTTCGCTCACTAAACTAAAGTTTGGAAGACAGAGTATTATTATGTCTTCCATTAGTTTAGAATAAAAATTATTCTTATCTTAACATTTTATTTCTTCAGCACTAAGATCATACTTAATAATCCCAATGTTACAATCAACAGAGGAGGGATTATATTCCGTGATTTAGAAGAATTTGATTCATACACCACAATTCCTTCACTCTCCTGAGAATACGAAGAACGGCGTGAAAAGGCAGGAGGAGACTCATCTGAAGACAATTGTGAAGTGTCTTTTTTGATAGTGGTTTCTTTTGTAGAAGTCTCAGGATTAACAACCTCTTTTGCACAGTCATCATCACTATCTGTTAACGAGATTTCTTTTTCTACATGTATGCCCATCCCTTCCACAATCAGTTCTGCATCGCCGCTTGTAACACCACGATCACAGGCAGACTTTAACAGAATTGGCAGCGTTAATGAATAATTGGTGAATTTATCTTTAAGATTAAACTTCGTCTTCTCGCTCAGTATTTTCCCATTGCGTTCTACCCAGGCAGTAAAAGCGTACTGGCGTGTGTTTCCTTTGTAAATTGTCATCTCTGCTTTCACGATGCTTCCAAGTGCCACAGGATCAGGTGTAACATCATCAATGATAATGACCGAATCTTCCGACACAGATTCTGAAGAAATTACCATTGGCGCTCCTTTCACGATAAACATTTTTTCTGCAATATTGTTCGTTTCATTACGATCATGGCATAAAGGGTTCAGTGTAGCTTTAATGAACAGCACCCGGTCTTCTTCCTTGATTGCTGTTTTCCATGATTTTTGATTTGTATTTGCTGTTGTTTCTTTCGGCTTGACAATCTTGCCAAATAAGTCTTCAATCCAATACTCAATCGTAAAGGGAAACGTTTTATTGGTAAGCTCCGTTTTAAATTTAATTGCTTCTCCTGCAGTGTAAATAAGCTGTTCCGCAGTGGTAATATTTATAGAAAGGTCACAGGAAAGAGTAGCGGTATCCAGAACGTAAAAAGAAGAGCAGGTAGGATTCTTCTGTGCAGGTGCAGTCTTCACTGTTGAATTGATGATTGTGCCGCAGAGGGTATAATTTCCAGCAGCTGTCGGTGTAAACTTTCCGGTATCAGCAGTTTTAGTGCAACCGACGTCAACAGTAAAATCCTCTTGTTTTTCAATTCCAGTATGATTTGTGATTGTATACAAAACAGTGACAGAATCTTTGGAAGAGCAGGAATCCTTGCCGTCAATGGTAAGAGCAAATAATTTAGTATAGGATACTGCTGTGTAAAGTATTTCTTCAATGATAGGAGTTATGGTAACTATCGGCAAAGAGTTAAATGTAATCATAGATTTACTTGTGGCATTGTTTTGAAAGCCAGGGGTTGGCGATGCAGATATCCATATTCCATCAATGCGCTGCAAACTGTTGCCATCGCCATTGCCGCCGAAAGAACTGTTATAAGAAACTGTTTCCGCAGCAGTTCCATTAGGAAAAGTGATTGTTATCGTATCCTCAGAATTGCCTAATCCATTGCCAATAGTCGCGCCGATAGAATAAACAGAGACTGCAGAGAGATTCAAACTACTATCATTAAAGCCTTCCTCTACAATTAAAGCATATAATGACGGAATAAAAGACACTAATTCTAAAATATCTTCCGAAGAAGAGTCTTTAATGATAAAACTAGTCAAATTAAGAGAATTGGAGAGGTATAGTTCAATAAATTCCTTTGTATTGTCATCGCCTTCAGGATTGTACATTACTTCAGTTATCAGTATTTCCGCAGAAGATAAGGGGAAAAGAAGTGCTAAGAGCACTATAAATACGCCTACTCGATAAAAACCACCCATAGGCAAAATGAGCATAGAAAGGGAATAAATACTTTTTGTTGTTACTATTATAGAATACTAAACAAAGTTTTTAAATGTTTTTCCTCTTAAACTAGTTTATGGTCTGGCCGTTTAGCAAAAAGAAGGTACCTAAGGTTCCATTTCCAGAGGGCAGAATGATGGATGACAATGCTAATCGTTTTTCGAGAATGTCATTTGATGATGAGATTAAGCCTGAAAAGTTAAAGAAAGCAGCGGGATTGGAAAAACCATTTGAGGAAGAAATGATGCCCACTAAAAAGAAGGGGATGATGCCGCAAGAAATGCCGTTGCCTCCAGCATTTAATCAAGAACCACTCTATATTAAAATGGATGTGTACCAAAGGGTTTTAGGAGAATTAGAACTCCTGAGATCTAATCTGAATGCGTTAGGCCAGGCTAATAAGACGCTGGATCATTCAGAATATAATGAGGAAGAAAATTTTGATAAATTAAGAAGAACGATGAAAAGCCTGCACGATCGTTTGCTCCAGGTTGACAAAATATTATTTAAATCGTAAGGTGATTAAAAATGGAACGCATGCCTGTCTTTGTAAAAGTTGATGAATACGACGATGTCCTCAGCTTAGTTAAAATAATTCGCCAGAAATTAGATGAAGCCAAAGAAACACTGTTGAAGATAAATGATCTTAAAAATGAAGAAGACCATCAGCTGGAAATTTGGCAAAATACATTAGCAGAAGTGGAGAAAAAGATTGATTTTATCGATCATTCTCTGAATGAGCCGGAACGATTCTAAATGGTAAAAAAAGCAAAGTCTAAGGAAAAGGCTACAAAAGCGAGCTCAAAAAAGGCTGCAATAAAAGCCATTCCGAAGAAAAAAGTACATCGAAGCATCGCTGCTGGGGAAAAAGAGCCGGAATACATGATTCAAATCAGCGATCCAAAGATGGTGCGCAAAGATATTCTGGAGTCGCTGCGGGAAGTAATTATATTTATGCAAGGCTATGAAAAATTCAGGCGGATTCAGGAAGAAAAAGTAACCATGTTTAATCAGTTAAAAAAAGATATTAAAGAATTAAATATGCTTACCGGAAAACTGCGCAAATATCTGCCACAGGGAAAAATTCAGCCGGCAAAAGAAAAGCCAAAACGGATGATGGCAAAGGAAGAACAGGAAGAGATGGAAGAAGAAACCCCGGCCGAAACAATGCCGCAGGAAACACCTGAACAGAATGATCTTACTGAGCTGGAATCGCAGTTAAGTGATATTGAAAGTGAGTTAAGCAAGATTTAGTTTTCTTTTTTCCAATAATTTTATAAAAACACCTCTGTTTTACAGAGTGTCCACTTTGTTTCTATGCGGACGTGCCGGAGTGGCCAACTGAATATCGTCGATTGATCACATCGTCATTTCAGACCAGACGGGATGGACTCAAGATACTCGAGTGATGAGTGCTCTTCGGAGTGCTATGACTAACCTCAGTGTAAGTCATCCATTGACTTAGTGTCTACGCAGGTTCGAGTCCTGCCGTCCGCATATTTTTTAAAATAGTCATTAAGTTTATACTATCAAAAATCGCAGATTTTTTAAAGGAGATTATTATTCTCAAACT
>JAUYPT010000120.1 GCA_030695685.1 Nanobdellota archaeon
CAGGTCTGCTAACGGCAAAATATTGTAAGAATTTTTGAATAATTTTATCTTTTTTCTATCGCATTTAAATATTTAATCAGGCACTCTTTGTTATATTTAATATCATCAAGCGTGATAATCTTTTCATGCGGCGTATATGTATGCATACAGGCTTCCAGTTCCGAGTCCATTTTTTTCCGTCGTTCTTCTTGTTGTAAGAACTCATTCCACCGCCGTTCTTCAATCAATGACTGGAGATGCGTTATTGTTGCATACCCTGAACCAGCTAATCCTACTATTAAAAAAACAGAACTAATATTCTTCCAATAGATTTTCAAATCATCCATCATGAGAATCAAATGATAGTATTATATAAAATTTTAGGAAATTTAATTATGTAATGACGGGATATCTTCTGGACAATGGATGATATATTCTATGCCACTACATGCTTCCATTTCCAAGATCATTTTTTTCTTCTTTTCTTCTCTTTGCATAGCAGCTTCCGCAACTCTATTTTTTTCCGCCAACGATCCGCAATAGACATTGCTGCCATACAGAGCGCCTGCCAGCCCCATGAACAGAAGGTACGAGCCTATCTCTTTAAGATGATCTTTTGTGTCTCTCATGCCGACACCGAGATGAGATTGAATATATAAATTTTTAGAAAGAGTCTCTTCAATAACCATCATCTTAATAAATGATTTATTTTCTCGATAGAAGATGAAGTTAAAAGTAGTTGTAATGGTTATATTTTCTTTGTTATTATACGGATGTATCACAAGTACGCCAGAAATTATTTCTTCAGATATTCATGATACTGGAACAATAGACGTTTATTTCTGCCCGCAGCAGAATTGTGAACAAGAGCTGGTTCAATTTATAGCATCTGCACAGCAATCCATCCACTGCGCTTTGTTTGATGTAGGATTAGTTTCAGTGCAGGATATATTGCTGGAAAAAAAGCGTAAAATAGATGTTAAAGTCGTTACCGATAATGACTATCTTCGAAAATTCAATCATTCTTTCGTCAAAGCGGATAAATGGGGCTTGATGCACAATAAATTTTGCGTTATTGATGGCAAAAAAGTGTCCACCGGATCGATGAATCCGACCGACAACGATGCGCATAAGAATAACAATAACCTGCTGCTAATCGAATCGACAGTGCTGGCACAAAATTATGAACAGGAATTTCAGGAAATGTGGAATGGGACATTTAAAAAAGGAACAGCAGTTGCCGTAGATTCTTTTTTTCTGAATAACATTTCCATCCAGAATTATTTCTGCCCGGAAGACCGTTGTGCGGAAAGAGTGAAAGAAGAATTGAAGAAAGCGCAGAAATCAATTTATTTCATGGCCTTTTCATTTACTCATGAGGGAATTGCTAATATTATACTCTTGAAACATCTTGACGGCATTGCTGTTCACGGCGTGATGGAAGCAAGACAAGTGACCAAAGATTCGCAATTTGCACGTCTGCAATATCAGGAAATTGATGTTATTAAAGATAAGAATAAGCAAAATATGCATCACAAAGTTTTTGTGATTGATAATGAAACGGTGATTACCGGATCATTTAATCCCACCAACGGCGGCGACCGCAGGAATGATGAAAATATTCTGATTATTAAAGATAAAGAGATTGCAGCATTGTTTTTGGAAGAGTTTAGGAAGGTTTATGAAAAAGAAAAAGAGTAAAAAAAATAAATCATTTCTTTAGTTTTTCATTAATGCCATCATAAGTTTTAAAATTTTCCACGCAGGCATCTAATGCTTCCAGCACTTCTTCTCTCGTTGACCATAATTTTTCAGGATATAATATTAATCGGTAACCAGAGTTAGAGAGCTTTAATTCCGCACTTTTCAAACCTTGCCTGACTTTATAAGTAATGGAACCACCATCATATTTTTCACGTTCACAGGAATAACCATTGGCACCAATGGATTCATTAGTACTACATCCTGTTAAAGCTAAACTTACCAAACTACTTGCCACTAATTCTTTCATTTTCATGTTAAACCACCTTATCGTATCTTATCATACTTAATCTTCTGCGGATCACCAAAATTATCCCAGAGCCACTGCTTCGTCCAAAATAATACTGATTTCGATAATCCCCACTGCTGAAAGCGCCGCATCGATGTTGTTGCCGTCGTATCTAAACAGCGATATTTCCCAAACGTCTGCAGCTTAGAAATCAATTTACGGTGCTCACCGGCAATAATTTTAGGATCGTACCCAGCAACTTGATCAAAATGGTCGCGGCGGCAGATTAAGACACCGCTGCAGCCTTTATACACCCCTTTGGCCATATACAAATTCTTGAATGACATTGCCAGCTTATACTTTACTTCTTCCGAATCAGGCATTACTTTTGTCGACGCGATAGCATACTCTGTAGTAAAATTGGTGCTGATTTTTTCCACCAAATCAGGCTGCACCACAGTATCAGCATCGACAAAGACTAAAATTTCTCCTTTGGCTTTACCAGCGCCATAATTTCGTGCTCTGCTGACATTTGGTTTTGCCAGCGACAGAACCCGTATGGCATCATCGTTGATGTTCTTGAGAATCTCTTCCGTCGTATCCGTGCAGCCATTGACGACAACCAGCACTTCATAATCCTTGTTCGTTTGCTGCTGGATGCTGTGCAAGGTTTTAGAAAGATATTTCTCTTCGTTATGTGCTGGAATAATAATCGAAACAGATGGAGCCATTGTTTATAACGTCAGGTAATTTGCTGCCCAGAGCATTCCTCTGTCACTAGAGTAAAAGGCGCTGCGGTAAGGTTGTCCAGGTGCGGAGAACACTTCCAGATAATTTTTATGCTTCTCAATTTTTTTCTTGTAATTATTTTTTAACGTCAATGCTTTCTCCTTATTGACCTGCTGCAGCAGACGGATATAGAGCGGCCCTAAATGCGTCCAGATGGCATCGCTTTCATAATCTTTGAGAAAGACTTCCTGCCAGATGAACTTAACATTCTTACGTTCAGCAGTATATTTTAATGGCAGCGGCACATCTAACTCTGCATCGGCAATTGCAGTAAGAGCTGATTGCAGCATCTCTTTATCCGTACACATTCCCAACACAAACGGAAAAACATTAGCATCCCCGGCAACATAGTCCTGTTTTGTTAAATCATCATAGAAGTATTTGCCGTTCCAGAAATGGCGCTTGATTAAATCAGGGTAGTCATAATCTTTAAAGGGGTTATATAATCGTAATTTTGTTAAGTCCTGTGATAATAATCCAACCATGCAGTTGTCATAACAGGAACTTTTGCGGACGGCAAAATCTTTAATCGATGAAAATTTCTTTTCCGGATTGACTAAGCCGGTATTGGGGCTGATAACCTGCTTAAAATATTTTTTAATTTCTTTCTCCAAAAATGGTATAAACGGATGAAAATCAAAATGAGACAAGCGAATGCTGTGAATGAGCCAGGGCAAAGAATCAACCGACATCGTTGGAAAATCAAACGGCTTGCCGCCGGGAGTGATAGTGGTGGTAATTTTATTCTCTGCCTTAAAGCGGTTGATAGCATAGCGCAAGGTCTGCTGCACTTCCTTCTCGTAGCCAAGCTTTAATAACGACTGCACGCACCAGCCAAAATCACGCGTCCAGAACTGCGGGAAGTTCGTTGTCGACGTCTGAAAATAGCGGCCATTCCAGCAGTCTTTAATCACCTGGTGGCAGATTTCCTTGTCATTTCCTGTGTACTTTTTGGGGGCAAGGCGGCTCTTTACACTGCTGAGAAAAATCCTCGATCCTTGCATAGCATAATCAATAATGGAAGCCATATTCTTTCGGGAGAATTAAGAGGAGAGGTAGTATAAAAAGGTTGTTGAAGTTGGGGATACAGAAGAAAAGATAATACTTTTTACAACCAAAAAATAGAACTATAATCTTTATAAATAAACCAAAAATGCAACAGGTATGGGTCTGGAAAAACTGATTGCACCGATTACTGCAATGGATGAAGAAATTCTACGGCAGTATACTGTATTTGCAGAAAAGTTGGAAAGCAAAAAGATTAAGCCAGAATATGCCGCGATTCTTGGCTCTCTTCTTGGTACAGCGGCAATGCCAATGGTTGCTTTTGTAGAATATTGTGCAAACATCGATGCCTTGCGGCGAGGGAAAGATGTTACGACTGAAATAACCACTGCTCCCAATTTTCTGAGATATGTTATCGACAAATCAGCAACAATATTTCGATTTCCAACACTAGCAATCAGTGGAATTTTGATGGCTGCCGGTTCTGTTGAGCTTTTCGAAGGAATTATTAATCATCATGCTGATTTTCGCGATTATGGATTAGGATATTTAGTGTATAGTTCCAGTGTTATGGGATTAGCAACAAGTATGTATTTACGAACACGTGATCCTAAATTATTAGACAAGAAACCATTACTGGATCGTGTTGTAGATTATGTTACAGATACAGTAGCACTTCCAAAACCAGCTTCACCCGTAATAAATGTCAAAAGTTATCCCCATCCAAACACTTTCTTATAATTCTCCCAAATCTGCGCCGCAACGTCTTCCGAAGACATGCCCTTAATCTCGGCAATCTTTGTAATCGTCTCAACAACAAACGCAGGCTCATTCCGCTTGTCCTTATACGGGCTCAGATACGGCGCATCTGTTTCCGTTAATAATTGTTTTAGGTCAACCATTTTTACCAGCGATTGAAAACTTTCTGAGCGCAGAATATTAGGGGGGATGGAAAAGTAATGTCCCAGTGAGGCCGCTTTCATAATCAAATTTTTCTTACCGGAGAAACAATGATTGACAACCGGAATTTGGTGATTTTTAATTTCCTGTTCTAAAATTTCTAAACATTCTCTTTCAGCTTTCCGGGAATGGATGACCAGCGGTTTTTTAATTTTAATGGCAAACTGAATTATCCTTCGGAAATTATCTGCCTGTTTTTCATAGGTCTTCTCTTTCTCTGCCCAATGAAAATCCATCCCTACTTCACCGATGGCAAGAACATCTTTTTTGTGCTTCTCAATAAATGCAAACTCTTCTTCTAAATTAATCGGAACAATCTGCCGCGGCAGACCAATCTCTGCTTCAGCCATTCCCAGCGCGTCAATGGGATAAATGCCTAAGCTTGCTTTAATCAAAGGATATTTTGCAGCAAGAGCAAGAACTTCTTTATTCGATACGGGATTAACACCAGAAACCAGTAAGGCTTTCAACCCTGCTTTCCGCGCCCGTTCTAAAACTTGATCTAAATCATCCTTAAACAAGGCATGGTTCAGGTGGCAATGGACATCAACAAGGTTCATACTATCAAAGAATAAGAACATTATTTTAAAGCTTTCTTCGGAAAGTTTATATTTTACAACAATACTATACAGAAAATGAAAAAAATCTTGTTCATTTGCAACCAAAATAAAAATAGAAGTAAAACTGCGGAAACTCTTTTTAAGGCTCAATTTCAGACAAAATCAGCAGGATTATACAATAAAAAACCCGTAAATAAAAGACAACTCTCGTGGGCAGATGTCGTGATGGTTATGGAAGACCAGCAGCGAAACGAAATTGCGCAACGATTTCCACAGCAATATCTGCAGAAAAGAATACTATCGTTAGATATACCTGACGTTTACAATTATGGAGATCCAAAACTGATCAAGCAACTAAAAAATAAGATCAATAAATATACTGATTTACTCTAACCATTTTTCAAATTGTTGTTTTGCTTTTGTTTTAGAACGAAAAATCTTTGTTTCGGAGACATTTAATTCCGGTATCCGCCGCGTAACTTTGTACTCCTTACTACTATCTAGCTGAAATTCAATAATTGAAACTTCCCATTTCTTACTAAGATGATGTACTGTTTTCATGATTCTACAACACCACCAATGATTTAATAAATCCTATCTGCACTTGTCCAGTGGGTTATGGCAAAATGGGATTATACAATAACAACGAAAAAAATCTATCGCCTTCCTCATCATTTCGGGCCGAAACTGATTCCGTTACAAATATTTATAAACTGGTAAAAATATAAAGAAAAATCAATGAAACCAAAAAAAATTAAAATCCTCTATTGGAGTGTAACGAGTCTTTTTTGTCTTGCTAATTTATTTTCAGGAATTGCAGAATTGTTTCCAAATCAACAAGCTTTAGATGTGATGAAGCTTTTGGGATATCCTGCTTATTTTCTTATCATCCTCGGCGTTGCTAAAATTCTTGGTTCTCTTGCCATTATCCAGCCAAAGTTCAGAATTGTCAAAGAATGGGCATATGCAGGATTTATGATAGATTATAGTAGTGCAGCAGCTTCGTATTACTTTGTGAATCGTGATACGTTTGGTATTCTTATTCCAATCGTATTTCTTGCGGTGATGTTCACCTCCTATTTATTGTGGAAAAAAGTTGAGGGAATAAGAAATAACTCCAATGAAAAAATGGAATTATGAAACAAAAACCAAAAACATCTACCGCCTGCCACATCATTTAGGCCCAAAAATTCTACCGGAAGAGGCGCCATCCCATCGTGGGCGATTCCATAATTCCATCGATTTCAAACTGCCGTTCGGCACTCCGGTGTATGCCGCGCTGGAAGGCATCGTCACGGAAGTTGTTGATCAATGTGAGGATGACGGGCGATTAGAAAGAACATTTTTACCAAAATCTAATTCAGTGCAGATTCGACATCTTCATCATGAATTTTCGTATTATGTCCATCTGCAAAAAGAGAGCATCCGCGTCGAAGAAGGCCAGGAAGTCAACAAAAACCAATTTCTTGGTTTAGTCGGATTAAGTGGTTATACTGGTTATTCCCATCTTCATTTTGAAGTCTATCAGGAAAATAAACAGTTTCATGATCCGACGCTGCTAGTGCAGTTCCGTTACCGTGGAAAATTGTTTATCTTACGATCGCCCAATAAATAAAAATCCCCCTCGCAGCATTAAGTCACTAACGTTCGTGAGTTGCTTCTCAGCAACAACTGCGGGGTATTTTTAATCTTAACTGGGAAATTATTTGATGGTCGTTGCAGAGCACACAATAAAGCAACGACTTTATTGGTGTGCCAGTGAAATCGGCTGTTTCACTGTGCACAACGAAGTATCAGACCCAGTTAAGAAATAAAAACTTCTTGGATACAGGGCAGTACGCTGTTAGGTTAGAATCATACTATTATTAAATGGTAACGATAGAGATATATATATATAAATAAATTTATTCAAGTTATGAAAAAAGGTTTTAAAATAGATAAAACTGATAAGATTATTCTCGTTGTTTTAATTTTTACTATTGCTTTGGTTGCTATTGTCAATTCTAATCTATTTCAAGAAACTAGTTTAGGAAAAGCATTCGCAATTATTCCTACTCC
>JAUYPT010000092.1 GCA_030695685.1 Nanobdellota archaeon
GCTCAGTGGATTCATTCTGAGGGCTTACTGTTTAATCTTCTCGACGGCGTATTTCGGATGGTTCTTTTTATCGGCTATCTTATGATAATTTCAATGATGAAAGATGTGAGAACACTGTTTCAGTACCATGGTGCGGAACATAAATCTATTTACTGTTATGAAGCGAAGAAAGAATTAACAGTAGAAAATGTCAAGACATTTTCCCGATTCCATCCCCGCTGCGGCACATCGTTCATCTTTTTAGTCCTGATTCTTTCGATTTTTCTGTTTAGTTTTATTACCGGCGCTTGGTGGATTAAACTGCTGGGCAGAATTGCGCTGCTGCCGGTAATTTCTGGGATCGGCTATGAGTTGATTAAGCTGAGCAGCAGGTTTGGAACTAATGCTCTTGTGAAAACACTGATTGCACCCGGCTTATGGCTGCAGCGAATTACGACGAAAGAACCGACTGATGCCCAGCTGGAGGTAGGAATACATGCGTTGAAGGCAGTGGTGGAATAAATTAATGGTTTATTCTCGCTGGGTGTAATAAGTTTTATATTCCATTTGAATCGCGGCTAAAATAATGGAAAATCTTTTAAATACTCTTCAAAATTACTATCACTACAATGAATACGCTAAAATTAGAATCTCTTGTGGTTATTGTACCAGGACGGATAAAATCAAATCCATTGGAACAGGCGCAGGAAACAGTGAGGTTAGCAACGGAAATTGCAGATGAAATACAAAGAGCAGCTGCAAAATGTCAGTCAGTTACTCAAATAGATGGTTGTCATGCTTCTGTTGTAGGATTAAAGATGACTGGTAGAAATTCAGTAGAGAATATTGAAATAACCTATCTTTCTGATAGAGAAACCAAGACCAAAGAGTATTCAAAACAGGATTTTTATGCGTTATAAATTGTAAACTTTATTATCGACGCTGTGTTGATTAAGATTTTATTCTTCATGGCTTGTCCAGAATGGAAAATATTTGTATACTGGAGTACGGCGCAATTACGAGTTGTCTGACGACACCTCGTGCGCCTCGATGGGCGCCAGTATACAAATTAGTGTTATTCTGGACAAGCCTACTCTTCACACACTACTGAACTATACTCCTCGACCCTTCTTTACGAATCTTGATAACATGATCCACAAAACTCTCTATCTTTGATTCATGAGAAACTATAATTGTCTGCTGCAGCTGCAGCCGCTCCAGCACGTCCCGTATTTTATCCAATTGCTCGCTGCTGAAGCCGTCCGTTGGCTCATCGAGAATTAACAACTCTTTTGTTTTGATGGAATGAATAACATCATTTATCACTCGGTTAAGAGCCAGGCGGTACGCTAATGCTGCTGCTGTTTTTTCTCCTCCGCTGAGATTGGCAAATGAAATTTCGTAGCCATTTTGCTCTATAACAGGAGTAAAAGAATCATCAATCCTGGCAGTCATAGTCTCATCATCGATAATCATGGAGAACCATTCTTTAAATAAATGAGTAAATTGGTGGTGAATCGTAATCATAATCTGTTTCTCGATGGTATTTGTGAGTGGATACAAAAATTCGTCCAGCCAATGGTAGATTTCTTGTAAACGGATGAGATTATTTTTTTTAGTAGTAAAATCCTCAATGATCACTTGCAGCTCTTTTTCTTTCATGCCAAGGTGATTGACATTGGCATGAATACCGGCAGCAGCAACGGCAGTTTCCCTCTCCTGAATTCGTGCCTGCTCCAGATTTTTTTTGGTAATGGTAATCATTTCCAGACAATCCTGTTTGTCTTGTAATTGCATTGTAATCTGTTGTAATTTCGCATCCCATGCAGACACTATATTTTTATTCTCACTGGTCTGCAGCAACACTTCCTGCGCCTGCTTTTCAAGAAATAATCGTTGATGCACTGCATCCCAGAGGCGCTGCAGTTCTTTTCTTCTTTTTTCATCCAGGGAATTTTTTTCTTTCTCCTGGACTGCTGCTAATTCTTGTGTCGAGAGCTGGTTTTCATTTATTTTAATTGTAAGAGCTTCCTGTTTTTGACCTAATTTTTGGCGATGGTCATAGAGATTCTTCAGTTCCATTTCAAGAATGATGCTCTTTCTTTCTTTTACGGCAATATTTTCTACTTCTTTCTCGAGCATTTTTTTCTGTGTCTGTGCATCAGTGTTCTTCTGCTCTGATTCTCGCAGGCGAAATGTTGACTGCGTTATTTTTTGCTGCTGTTCTGCGATTATCTTCTGCTTATGGCTATGAGGAACCAACTGCAGGCAAGTCGGGCAGTTTTCTAAAGAATTAATGATACGCTGCGTTTCTCCAGCATGTTCGCTCAGCGTTTTGATTTTGGCAATAAGTTTTGACGTTTCCTCTACTACCAATTCCCACTGTCTTTTCTTTTCCAAAATTTCATGTTTCTTTTCGATGTCTCTCTTTACTATAACCATTTCTTCTTCCTTACTTTTAATTCCGACAATACTTTTTTCAAGGAAAGAAATTTCTTGCCCATCTTCCTGAATTTGCCGCTGCAATAATTGTATCCGCTGCTGAAGCGCTGTTTTTTGCGCCACTGTTTTATTTCTTTCCGTTTCTAGCACGGCAATCTCTGCTTTTACATGCTCTAATGATGTTCCTGGAGGAATGACAAGATAGGCGATGGTAAGTGTAATCAATTCTTCCTGTTGCTCGAGATGAAAAAGCTGTTCTTTCTTTTCTTTGAGCAGCAGCAGTGTTTTTTCTTCCTGCTGTTGTAATTCCTGAAACTGCTGCTGCTGCTGTTCTAAAGTTTCGACATTTTTCTGCAGCTGTTCGCGGTGCAGATGAGATGCTGCTGCTTTTTGCTGTATACTCTCAAATGATTGCTGCAGGTGTTGTTTTTCCTGCTGCAGTTTTTGCAATGATCTTGTATGTTCTTCCAGCGGTTCAATAGTACTGCTTAAAACCGTCATCGTCATGCGCATCTGGCGCAGATAAAGCTGCAAATTTTCCCTGATAATTTTATACTTATCAATATTGAAAATGCGCCGTAGAACATCCTGCCGGACATCCGCATCCTCATGCAGAATAAGCTTCATCCCTTCCTGCGGCGTATACACTGTATACCGGAAAATATAATTTTTGTTTTTA
Organism: Nanobdellota archaeon; assembly: GCA_030695685.1. Taxonomy (GTDB): domain Archaea; phylum Nanobdellota; class Nanobdellia; order Woesearchaeales; family GW2011-AR9; genus JAUYPT01. The sequence goes on from JAUYPT010000092.1 coordinate 3,101, forward strand.
CCGGCTACATCTTCAGGATACCCTAACAAGGCAATGATTGCCGCTTTTAATTCCACTGGCATCAGCTCTTTTTTGACATTATTGATGATCAGATACCCAGGAGCTTGTTTAATAGCATCATTTTCTTTTTTGAGGTTCCGCTGGATGATTACTTCCTGATGATCAATTGTACAATGAAGCTCTACCATTCCTTTTGTCGTGCCTTTTTGTAACAGCGATTCTGCGGGAAGTTCCGGCCGTGAACTGCCGAAGAGCGCGAATTCTATCGCTAGCAGGAGCGTTGATTTTCCTGCTCCGATATCGCCAGATAACAAGATCGAGCCTGTGGGAAACGTTATTGTTTCCTGACTATAGGAACGGATGTTGGTTAAGGTCAGCTGTTTCAGAAGCATAGAGTTTTGTAGTGCTGATGATTTATATTTATTATTATGGTTAAAAATGAAGGATGGCTTGCTAAATTATAATTCTTTCTTGTTATTCTTATTTATAAAACACAAAATGCTGCCGGCATCGTGGTTCATAATCCCCTTTTCCGCCTGTTTGAACAGTTTCAGAATCAAGAGGAGCAACTTTTCCATACACAAAACGCTGTACTCTGGTCGCTTCCCGGGCGCATTTCCTGCTTTCTGTTCCATTGATGTCATAGGTACATAAAGCCTTTAAGTATGTTACTTGATCAGAAATTCGTAATAATTCTGAGATATTATAATTGCTCTTCTCACCAAATTTATCTTTCAATGGAAAAAAGTTATCAGCAAAATCTTTCAATAGACCGGCAACGATGACAATTTTTCCTGTATTTGCCAGATAATCACAGAAATCAATTATAGAATCATCAAAAAATTGTATCTCATCAATGCCAATAATATCTGTGTTTGGTTTAACACGCTTTTCTAACTCTATAACATCCTGCACACGAATAACTTCCTTACCTAGCTGGTCGTGTGACTTTATTTCTG
>JAUYPT010000128.1 GCA_030695685.1 Nanobdellota archaeon
GCGCCGGAATTCTGCTAAAAATCCCAGGCCCTTATCCGTAATGATGACCATTTTTGTATTGCTCTGTCTTTTCTTGGCCTGTATTTCTTCAATCAGGACTAATTCTTTCTCCACTAATTCATCCAAATAGGCATTTAATAACTTGTGAGACAAGTTGGACTTATACATTAAGTGAGTTGGCTTGATTCTGCCGCCCTTATTTTGAATAGCCAACAAGATGTCAAAAATCAATTCTAATCGTGATCGTCGTGAACCCATATTCAATCTACCTGCGTGTAATGCTATGGTATGTGTACAATAGCAATAAAAATCCTACCAAATTAATCAGCTGTCCAAGCGCGTAAAAGCCGGCGCTCAGGAAGACAAAAACAAGGAAAATATGCCCCAGCAGCATGACTAAAAATGAAAACATCACTAAGAACGATTTCTTGTTCCTGTTAGTGTTAAGATAATTCTTGTAATAATTAAGTGTAATCAAGCCTAATAAAACTGCGCTTGTCGTGTAAAAAACACTGTATCTCCAGTTGCTCACTAAGGAAATTAAGACGACAAAATAGACAAAAAGAGCCATCTGTGCCACTTCATGGAACCGATGCAAGCGTGCTCTCGACTTTTGGGAAATGAAAAAGATTAACAGCCAGCCGCTGAGCATCGATGCCATCTGAAGGAAAAAGGCAGCGCGGTAATAGACTAAGGAATGTGCTAATCCTTTCCCGGCAACGGGGCGCAAAACATCAGCAATGGTGTCTCGCACGGGTGTAAAATACAGAACGCTTCCTGTAAACGTTTTAAACAATAATCCTAATGACAAAAGGATAAATGCTACAGAGAGATAGGCAAATTTATTTTCCTGATTAATTCGATAGATCCGCCAGCTGTACGCGGCAATAAGCATAGTTACAACCAAGCTTATCATATCAAAAATAACATCAACCCCGTTAAACCACGCTGGCGTGAAAAATAACCGAAACATGAATAAAAACCCCCTATAATTCAGATTTTACTGTTAAGTAGCAAAACTTCAAAGTCTATTTAAATATTTTGTGGAGAATTCTTCTTAATTAGTCTTCTGAATCCTTATACTACAGTATATATGCATAACTGATTTATAAACAAATTGTTTGAAAAGATAGTAAAAAAATAAAAAGTGGTTGGAGGCGATAAAAATGGGTGAAAAAGAATCAGAATTACGGCGTTTTGTGGCAGACTTAAAGCCTGATGAGATTATGTATCTCCTGTATACGAAAGAGGTGCGCAAACAATTTTTATTTCCTTATTACAGCACATATACCTAAAAACCTAAAAAAATTTACAGTTCAACAATCTCTTGTGGAACACCTCCTTTTTGCCGGGCCTGAGAAGGCTCGGTGTTTATTCTTCATGAAATGAATTACATTTTTTGATGATAGTTTAATTTTTCAAAAATAGATTAATTGAAGAGATATGTTTTTAAATTAAGTTTATTTTTCCCAAAATATGACTCATAAAGCGCTAGAAACAATACTGAGGGAATTAAATCCTCTTCATGATATGGATAATATTAATTTCCAGCGAATGGATGTTATGAATGATGATAGTGATAATTTTGAAGATAGTAGAAAGGCATTTTATCATAATTTAGCTGAAATTTCTTGGGGTGCATATTTTGCTAAGAATGTACTGCGTGGTTTTGTTGCAGGTAGTGCTTTTGGGTTAACAATAGGGATGATGATTGACTATCCATTAAATGAAAGCATTATTGATGGTTCTATCTTAGGTTTAGTTATTGATGTAAAACAAGTAGGTTATAGAGCAGTTTATAAATATTTCAAATCACAATTCTTAGAATAATTTATAGCCCTATTTTAAATCACTCAAACGGCACACCGCTCCATAACGTCCAGTCTTCCGATGGGGAATAACCGCCAAAGGTAAAATAGGGCGGCTGATTCTGGCCGAACCAGCCATAGCCAACCTGCTGCCAGCTTTCTTTTGAAGACAGGCCAGTTCCTTTGCCATAGACCGGAATGCCAAATTCTCTCCACGTTTTCATCACCGAATGGAATCCTGTAACATCCGTTGTATAATCAGCACCGGGCTCGATAATCATCTCACCTTTGTAGCCCTTCTGCTTCAGCAGTTTGACCATCTCTCTGATAGGAGTGTTGCCTTCTCCCGGCGCCAGATGCTCATCATGATAGCCATAATTATCATCAATATGGACGTGTCCAATAATATTAGCATCAACCATCTCGCCTAACTTCTGAACGCTCCATTGGTCAAACTCTTCTGGTTTGCCTTTCCAATACTTTCGCCACATATTCAGGTGTCCAGTATCAAACGTTGCTGTAATATGCTGCTGTGCTTTCGTCTTGGCAAGATCTTCTGACAATCCCTGCTCTACTAACAGCTGTATCATGCGCTTGCGGCTTCCCTTAACTAATGTAATCATTTCATCAGGATGCGCGCCATACTGTTCCGGAAACAAATTTTCCATGGCCACCGCAAGCGGTTTTTTTAACTTACCATGCATCTCCAATTTTTCACTCTGCTGCATTGCCACAATCGCTAATCTGGCATAGGCATCATTTGCTTCCCGAAGGGCATAGGTATCAGCGGACTCTATATGTTTCATTGCTTCTTCCGTCTCCTTTGCCTGCGCCCACTGCGATGATGCTGCTTCCTTGGCCTGATTAATTTGGTGCTCAAAATTACGAATTTCTCGATCAATTATTTCTTCCGGAAATAAAGAATCCCGCGGTACTAAACCGCCTGCCAGCGGTGCTATCTTCTCCTTCAGTTTCCACTGCTCATTACTATCAGTCGTTTCTTTTAATTGGGCATAAAATTTTTTTGCGTCCTTTAATTTTTTGACGGAACTAATCATATCTTCAAAATCACCGCCATACCGTAAAGCCCAGCCTTTACTATTAGAGGCATTGGTTTCATACGTTGCCAGCACATAGGCTTCTTCCGGCCGCACTTGGACATCATCTATATTTCTCGCCTCGGCAAAACGCCCCCAGCGGGAATCTTTAAATTTTTGATCACTGATCTCACCGCGTTTCCATTGCTTCCATTCCTGCCGTGCTCTCTCTGTCATCTCCTTCGCTTCTTCCTCTAAATCATCCCATTTCATCTGTTTAATCTTAAACTCCTGTGTTTTAGAATCAAATTGAGGAACTCTGTTTTCTGGATCTAATTTTTTGCCAAAATAATCAATATAAATTCGTTCTCCTTCCTTGGCAATTTTTGCCTGTCCATCCTTGTCAAAATATTCCTGGCCAGGCTCTGCTATATTCCATTCCGGTCGGGAAACATACCTATTTTTTCGCGCCTCAGTAATTAAGCCACCGGTTCTGGTATCAACAACTTTATACGACGTTCTCCCTTTTTCATCTTCAAACATTTGAAACTTTTCTTTCCAAGGATCATCCTGCATATTCCATTCCGCATCAACGAGAGGCCGGGTGAATTCACCAGTATGAACAACAACAGGGCCGCCAAAGGCAACATCAGCGGCAAAATCGATTGCTCTCTTTACTTCCTGCAAGGAATAATTTTTGCTGGCTTTGGAAAAGTTTCCTTGCTGATCCATCCCTGCTAAGCCATACACACCAACTGTAGAATGAGTCGTGAAATCAATTCTGTTTGCTTTTCCCATCTCTACTAACGCTTCCCGTTGTTTTTTCCCATACATTCCCGGTGTTTGTGCTTGTCCTTGTCCTTTTCCCATGCCGGTAAACACAAATTCTAATTTTTTTGTACCTGGGCGAAGTTTAGCGCCAACTGCCTGGACGTTCGGGACAGGACCTAAACCTAAGCTCATTCCTAAATCACCGATGCTAACACCAACATCGCCGGTTGCCTGACCACCCGATGCCGGAAAGCCATGATCGTGAACTGCATCGTGGTGGTCATAATTCCGATCCATGGGATGCGAGTACGATGCTGTCTTTGTGCCAAATTCAACCATAGAAAGAGGAAAGAAATAAACTATATAAACGTTGCTTTGGATGGAACTTTTAGTTAACTTATCCTTACTTCATCATCCCGACCTAAAATACAAATCATTGCCATCCTGTTTTGCTTTCTTGCCGTGATGATACATATCATGCAATGCCGAACCGAGTTTCTGCGTTAATGATGCCGCCTGCGCAACTTCTTCCGTTAAAGAATATTTTCCAGATTCAATAGCATCCAGCTTGCGTTCCACCGCAGAAGACAAATATTCCACCCGCCGCCCTTCTTCCCTGCTGATATAGCCTTTTTCTTCCACTGCCAGATAAATATCCGTCATCTCCTTTTTGAGGCTGCGTATCGGCGCCTGGCTTAACTCCAGAACATAGGGAGAATTGACCTCAGGTGCTGTTTCCCGTGCTTTCTCCCGGGAAAGTGTTGCTTCTAAATCTGATGGTGATAGTTCAGGTGTTGAGGGTAATGAAGAATCAGAACGGCGTTTATCATATGTGTCATCAGATCTCTCTGGTAGATCTTTTTTTGATTTTTCTGGTTCTTTTTCTTCTTTTTGGTGTTCAGTGGTTTCAACTTTTTCTTGTTTATTTTTTAGTGGACGATCATGTTCTCTTGCAGCTTTATCGACGCTTTCTTGAATTACTTTCTGCGCAAGAAGGGATATTCCGCTCGGAGGGATAGTTTTCCTTCCGGCGTGCCAAAGGGATGTCATCTCTTTGTGCATTCCCTTCTGCGCAAAAGGACTTTGTCCTTTTTGCACTTCCGCCCGTTTCTTCGCAGAGTGGGATTCTTGTACTTTTATCTTCTTGATCATCAATCTACAAAAAAGAACTCCGTTTAAATACTTTTACCACGTAATCATGCCGTGGGCTTTCTTAAATTTATCATAGGTGTTCCATGCCGCCGATCTGGCAGTGTCCAGTAACTTTCCCAGTGCTACTTTTTGCGCTTCTTCCTGCATTCGCAGCTCTTTAGCGCTGACCGTTTTTTCTTTTTTTGCCTTCGGTGTATAAAAGTCAGCAAACAGTTTTTCTCCAAGACTTTTCTGCTCCATCTTCTCTTCTTTCTTTTCCATTTCAGGAAGTGTATTAACACCCTTTCTGGCTTCTTCCAGATAAACATCCAACTCTTTTCCCAACGATTCCATCGCGCTTTGCACGGTCGATGAAATATCTCCCATAAATAAGAGAATTTCTTTCTCTTTCAGTTTTTTATAATTCTCGACTTCCTGATCAGTCCAGCCATAGACACGCAAATTCAATTCAAACTTTCCGATATGTACTGGTCCTCTCTGATATCCTTCCTGCACCACTTTCAGCTCTGCCCGGGTGCGATAGGTAAATGATGCTAACACGCAACCATTAACACCTTTATCACCTCCCATTACCTGCTTGCGGGCAAGAAGCTCTACATCTAACAT
>JAUYPT010000017.1 GCA_030695685.1 Nanobdellota archaeon
CTGCTGCTGCAAAAAAGTCTTATAGAATTAAACGGAACTGTTATCCATGAGTTTGGGCACGCTCTTCATAAGATCTTAGCACCTGACACTTATTATAAGTCTAATGATGTACTGAAAGAAATTATTGCTATCCACTTGCAGCGGCACTATGAGGTTAAACGAAACTATGCCAAAAAACCTCATTCCATTGCTGTTGCTGCGTTGGAAAATCTGGAATCTACAGACTTTCAAAAACAAAGCTTTGAAAAACGCTGGGAACTGTTAACATCTCTTGTTAATCATAACTCTTCCTTATTTACAGTTCAGGAAAAAAAACCATGAACAAAGAACTTTATTTGTTAGTATTGGATGATGGAGTGCCCATCAGAAAATCATTTGCAGAGCTTAATGTTGATACGTTAGAATATACTGTTGATCGGGAAACATATACTAATCATTGGAATTGGAGTAGAAATGGCACTTGGACCTGTTTTGAACCTGAACAGCTGATTGAAAAATATCTCGCCTCGACAGAAATAATCTATACTTTGTTTAAACCTCTTTTTGCTGCTGATACAACCTTTTCACTGTATGATAAAATTAGGTCTGTTGGCATGACGTTTGGCGGCTCGGCAGCGTATAACACACGACGATCAGGATACCCAGATGTTTCTGATTCTGTAGCTTATTATTCCCGCGATGAGGGAATTGTCCAGTCTATTTCCTATCGTTCTCTTGATAGAGTAGGAGATGATAGCATTCATGAATTTGGCCATGCTCTGGATCACTTGTTAAATCACGTTAATTATACTCAACGGACTCCCGTCATGGCAGAGGTCATGGCTATCTTTGTCGAAGAGACGCTGGGCATTAACAATTTTTATCTCCAAAAACCACATCGTCAAGCTAAGGAAATTTTACGCTGTTTGGCACATACCCGCTTTAGCCTTCTTGATTTTACAGTACAATGGGAGTTTCTGAATTTAATAACAGATGAGAATGATCTTGCTGCCTGGATTTCGTCTCGTTTTCCTCTCGAGAAACCACTGATTAAAATCATTGATTTTGTAACCTCTTTTGGGAAGAGTAGTGGAATAAAATGAAAATCAAAACTTTCTGCGGCGGCTACGATCATAATTTTAGCTATGTGATTCACAATGATACGAAAGCCTGTCTTATCGATCCTGCTCTGCCGGCAGAAGAGATAGTACATTTTGTTACAGACAGAAAATTGCATCTTCAGTTCGTTGTCTTCCTGCACAGCCATTTTGACCATATTATAGATCTGGAAAAATATCGCGCTGTAGGGATTCCCATTTATGGTCATGAATCAACTAAGATTACTGTTGATCGGCGATTGAAAGATGATGAATTTATCGGCTTTGATGAGATCAAACTGAAAGTCCTGCATACTCCCGGACACCGCTATGATTGCATCTGTTTATTATTGGAAAATCATCTTTTTACGTCCGATACCTTATTTGTAGAAAGCTGCGGCCGGGTTGATCTTCCGGGAAGCGATCCTCAGTTGATGGTGAGGACATTGGAAAAACTCAGAACTTTACCGGAAAATACGCTTATTTACCCTGGGCATGATTATGGGCCTACACCGAGGTCTACAATAGGCACAGAAAAAGTGAATAATCCCTTTCTTAAGACCACTACTAAAATAGTCACTTTTTAGTAGTAATATTTATAAATAAGGGTTGTTTTAAGCTTATAATGAATACACGGCTGCAAGATTTAATCAATACTGTACAAAAGGATAAGAGTGATAGTAATTGGTCTGTTCTTGCCGATAAGCTTCAGGAAGAGGGCAATCTACATGGTGAAGCATTGGCAAATTATCTTGGGTTAAAGCAGGAGAAATTAGAAGGAAAAGCGAAAGAAGATGCAGAGGCCTTTTTGAAGCAGATGAGGGAGAAAATTACCACAAAATATGAATTAGGTATGCAGTCCGATTATGGCTGGTATGGTGCATTTCTTACACTGCTTCCTTATGGTATAACATCACAGGAATCTGATAAAAAGTTAATGGATCAATTCTTACAGAGCCTTGACGGCCAATTTACAAAATTAATAATGGTATTAGATTTAAACCATGTTGTTGATTTTGAAACTCTTCTTGCCGACTATGGGGACAGATTTATGGGTTTAGATATGGTCAATGCTACTGATAATGACATTACATCTCTGGCAAAATCAACCGTGCCAAACTTGAAAGATTTGCAGATCTTGCATGGTGCTGCCCTTAATTCATCTGCATATGTTGATCTTTGTAATTCTGATGTCATGAAGAATTTATACCATTTAGTTATTCGTAATAAAAATATGACTGATGCTGATGTTAAGATAGTAGCTTATTCTCCCAATGTACAGAAATTACGATGTCTAAATCTGATTGAAAATAATACTCTCTCTAATCAAAGTGTACAAGAGTTGGTTCATTCCAACTATTTAAAAAAATTAAAAAGTTTAAGACTGACTCACACTCAAATTACTGATAGTGGTGCAGATCTTTTAATGCGAAGTGCTGTTTTTCCTGATTTAGAACAGCTCGAGTTTTCTCGTAATTACTCCATTACTAGTCATAGCTATCGTTCACTTCAATCCTGGGCAGATACAAGAGGAATAAATTTAACTCTATAAAATGACCGATACTCGATTTGAAGCATTACTGTACACTGCACGGACAAATGGCAAAGTAGAGGATATACTCGTCTTAGCAGACCATCTGCAGGAAATAAACGATCCCCGCGGCGAATTGATTGTTCGTGATCTTGAAGGAAAAACAACGGATAAACAATATCAGAAATTAACCCGGGCAATGGAACATGATTTTAGAAAACAATTTGCTGACTATCCACAAACTGATGGAGATTATAGGCAAAACATCTTTTCTCTCCATCCGGAATGGCATTGTGGTTTTCTAAAATCAATCGCAATTACAAATCCTTCTACATTGTTATTAGATCAATTGGTATCTGATTATGGTGCCTTGCTGCAGAATCTGAAAGTGTCGTTTACGAATGATGAAGTACTATATTTAAATCACGTCTTGCAACACCCGATCATGAAGACGCTCCATTCTTTGATTATTGATGAAGAAGAATGTGATATTCCAAAAAATACGCTGATACAAACAAAGATTGATGCACCGCAATTACACAAAATACGAATGGATTATGTCCGTCCTGGACGTATCCGAACTTGTTTGCGGAATGGCCTTCTGCCATTAGGAACGATCGAAGATTTGGAATTCCGCAATTATAACCATACTGCATCCGGGCGGAGAAATAATCCTATACTTCCAATCTTAAACCTTTCTTATCTTGATCATACCCAAAGCCTAAAAAAATTGGGATTTGTTTATTGCGGTGTCAATGGCGCTGATATTATGGCACTGATTGATTCACTGGAATTGCTAAATCTTCAATCATTGGATTTAAGTCATAACGAACATCTTGGCCCGGAAGAATTAGAATATCTCCTTCGTCATGCTCCAACCGCACTGCCGGCATTACGGGAAATAGTGTGGTATGGTAATGAGGTTATTAATCCTCCTCGTACTATACCTATAAATATTACAGTTACAGGTATTAGTAAGTGTGAACTATCCTATGAAGGAAGTGGTATCACTGTTTATGCTGGTGACTATTATCCTCCAGATAATTTTAGCTGGGAAAAAACACCTTCTGATAGTCAACAATGGCCGGACGATGAAATTACCCGTTATGATCTTCCTGCAGTCCTGAATGAAGAAGATGCTGAAGAATTAACAGAATTGGTCATTGATGATTTTGAATCGTTATAAACCTAAAAAAAGAAAAAAAATTATTCTGTTGAATTACCCTTATTTTCTTCAGAAGCATTATCATCGCTTTTTTCTGTCATCTCTTCTGCAGCATTTTCTTCTTCAACTTTCTCTTCTGGTGCAGAACAGACATGTTCGCTGCCATCAGGATACTCTTCACCGCATTTATCACACTTTGCCATATTTATTTACCTCCTTCAGTTTGACAAAAAATAATAAGTAATAGTGGCTGTAATAATTCCATATATTAACGTTCCTTGATGAATACACAAAGATAATAGAATTTTTTTGTGAAATCAGAAAATTATTTAAGCTTAGGATTTTTTGTAAATTAAATATGGATAAAAAAGATATAAAATTGCTGCAAATATTAGATGAAAATATTAGGATTCCTCTTACCACCATTGCTCAAAAACTGGGGCTTACAGAAAATGCTATTCGTTATCGGATACAGCGT
>JAUYPT010000020.1 GCA_030695685.1 Nanobdellota archaeon
GGGCAATGGAAGACGGAGATCATCTCATTTTTTTTCTTATAGATATAATTTCGTAATGGGTTTTTATTATTTTTTATAAATTCCTGAGGATTATCAATAAACTCATCCGTTTGATCGACATCATCCCGATGCCAGAAACTATTTCCCTCCACATTCTTAAATATGGTATGCCTTCCAAGATAGGGATGCATTTTAACAGGAAGAAGGATATTTTTATCCATCACTAAAAATCCAAAGGCATGCACTGCTTCTCGAACCCATTCTTTTCCCTTCGTTTGGAAAAGTTGATCGAGATAGGCTGCTTTTTGTTCTCCATCGTGAGAAAGAAAAAGCCCGGGGTGTTGTACATTCTGGAGAATTTGTGTTGAAATAAAATCCTGCTTTTCAAGTTCTTCATTTATCATTTCTAATTTTTTCTCAAGCATACGCTAACCTCTTAACCATATACGGCCCTTCTTTGCGATACCCTAATTTGGTATAATATTCCCTAACACCAACGCCAGATATAACCACCATTGTATCTTTTCCCTTTTCCGCAGCAATATGTTCTGCCTTCTCCATCAGTTTCTTTCCCCAACCTTTATGCTGTATAATACCTTCGTTACCGATAGCAGTAGCTGTACCATAGACATGCAATTCCCGAAGCAAAGCGCTGGAAAGTGTTATTTCTGGTCGTAAGAATTGAAATGGAAACCGCAGCCGGGCAAATCCAATCAACAGATCATTTGTTCTATCTTCTGCAGCAATAAAAAATTCTGTTCCGTTTGATGCTTCGTATTCCTTTACAGTTAATTCTACTTTTTCCCAGTCTACATTCCGTCCTTTTGGCTCGCGGCAGCGGATGCAGCGGCAGTGTACGACGTTCTTTTCAACAATGTGCTGCCGTAAATTCGTCCTATCAACACCTGCCTCCCAGTATTTTGTCGGCACATCCCGCTGTACCCGCTGAATTCGACAGTATTCCGGGCAGAATTCCTTAAATTTGATAATTCGATATGTTGCTTCTTCCGTGGTTATCGGTGTAAATACTCCTTTCTTGTACTGCTGGTATAATGCTGTTCCCGGCGCGACCATGCAGGGATAGAGTTTAATCATGTCCGGCTTATAGGCAGGATTATCAAACAGTTCTTTCATTCCCTGAAGATCTCGTTCACGATCTGTCATCGGCATGCCTGGCATGTAATGAAAATTAATCTTAAAACCTAAATCCCGCAATACCTGAATTGAGGTGATGGAATCAGCAACTGTATGCCCGCGATTCGTTTCTTTCAGTACATCATCGTATACGGATTGAATTCCTAATTCTACTCTCGTGCAGCCTTGCTGCAGCATTTCATTGCCATGCTCTACAAATCCCCAGTCCGGCTTTGTTTCAATGCATAGCGCAACACAACGGATATGAGCAGTTTCATTCCTGATCTGTTCTTCCTCGACAGTTGTTTTTGTTTGCTCTTTGAGTGTTAGCAATTTCTGCTGAATAGATGCTGTTCTTGCAGTGTCATTAATATCACCGGGCAGTTCAAAAAAATCTTTAAATCGACGATAATCAAAATTTCCATCGTGATCAAAAAATAAATCTGAAAAATCGTTCATTGCTTTAAACGTGCCAGTAATAAATTCTGTCTGGTACTCTTTTTTTGTCGCCGGAAACGTTCCACCCATGACAATAATTTCAATCTTATCAAAATTATGGCCAAGGAGAACATACTGTTCCAGGCGATTAAAAACCTGCAAATACGAATCATAAAAGTTGCGCCTGCCTCTCATTGTTGCCGGCTCATGGCCAGTATACGATTGAGGAACGTCACCCCACGGCGAATTAATGCCGCCAGGGCAGAAGGTGCATTTACCGTGCGGGCATCTGTCAGGCGCAGTCATGATGGCAACGGGAGAAACACCAGAAATCGTCCGTACTGGTTTGGTAATCAGTTTTGATTTAATGTTATCAATTAGTTCTACAGGTGTATGCAGCATAATTTCAATATTGGTCGGAATAGTTGCAAGATGATGTTGCAGCGCAAGATCTCTTTTTCGTTTTGTCCACTCCCGTTCTGTAAAGTTCTTATGCTGCAGTTCGGCGATGATTTCCTGGTAAAAATCCATGTTGTCCCTATTTTGGGGTAATTATTTATTAAAGTTTCTTCTAAATCATAATTTCTGTTTAAGAAGGAAAGTTTTATAAATCTCCCATTTAAATCAGATTTTATGGTAATGAGGCACGGTACAACGCAGCGAAAGACAAGGCATAAGTTTAAAGCTCATTACAAAGAAAAGGGTAAAATTCCTTTAAGTAAGTATTTTCAGGAATTTAAAAGTGGTGATATTGTCAATTTACGGACTCACCCGAACGTTCAAATAGGCCGCTTTTATTCCCGTTTTCACGGACTGACCGGCGTCATTGGCAATAAAGTAGGCAGCTGTTATCAAGTCACCATAAAAGACGGTGATAAACAAAAAGTGCTCTTTGTTCATCCTATTCATCTAGAAAAGCAACTATAATTAAAAAAAATATTACCATGGTTTCCCCACAATTTATCACTGAAAAAGCATTATCGCTGGCTGACGTTCAGAGAATTTTTAATGATGTTGAAAAGCGCGATACGCAGCTGAATTATCTTTCTCATAAAGCCAAAGAATCTCTTGCTGCTCTGACTATTTTATCTACAGATAAAAAAGAAGAATTATCCAAGAAATTAATGGGGCTTAATTTAACCCGCCTCAAAGACGAGCATGTGATGAAAATAATTGATTTCTTGCCTCTAACCATGGATGAGCTTAAAGTGGTTCTTCAGGCCTATCCTTTAAGCATGCCGAAGAAAGATCAAGAGTTAATCGTTGCCCTTGTAAAAGAATTTACACCATAATTTTACTTCTTTAAAAGCGTAATTTTTATTAACTTAAGGTATATTTCGTATCTCAGGACAATGATACCACTGCAAAAAACAGTTAGAGAAGAGAATGCCATTATTCTAGATTTTTTGCCGCATGGCTATCCCTATGAGCAAGGGGCAATGAAGATGGCCATAGCGCAAGCGTTGGGGACATCCCATTTAACCTTATTAGAGCTTATCCCCAAGAAAGATATTCATTTACAGCCGCATAAGGAAGTTTATATCGGAGAAGGAAAGCGAGATGAGATTCATCATATTAAAGGCAGGATTCCTGCTGATAAGCTTACCGCAACAGCCCGTAATTCGCTGCATCATGTTATTGAACAAGTGATTACCGCGCAGGAAAAAAGATTTGTTGATTTCTTTAATCAAGCCCAGCCGCTGAGCATGAGAATGCATCAATTGGAGTTGCTTCCTGGTTTAGGAAAGAAGCATATGTGGGAAATTATTGAAGCACGTAAAGAAAGACTATTTGAGAGTTTTGAAGACTTGAAAAGCAGGGTTAAATTATTGCCGGATCCAAAACAGGCGATCATCAAGCGGATTTTATCTGAACTTGAAGGTAAAGAGAAATATAAAGTGTTTACTTCTTGATTATTGGTGATATCAGTTTAGATGAAGTTTGATTTTTTTATAAAAAGGTTTTAAAATAAACTGATTATTTTCATGCTTATGCTCGATGTAACGATATTGAAAGTGTATCATGCGAAGGAATCTGAAGCAAAGAAGCTGCGGCCGTACATTGAAGAATGCCATGTTTTTAGTCAGGAAAATGCTCTTGCTACCAAAGAAAAATCACAATATATAGAAGATATATGGAACTCGTTACTAAAAGCAAAAAATCGCACACAAGCTAAAAAATTCGCTGAATCTACACATCAAGGACAAGATTATGACTCAATTGCCTATGGTGTAAAACTTTATGATATGTTATATCAAACAAAATGCTCTCTCTGGCATTTAGAACGGTTTTCTCCTGATGAAAGCAAATTATTATCTAGAATACTAGACAGTGTTAATCTTAAGCATAGAGAAATGCTCTATAATTTAGAGCAAGGAAATATTATTAATTTCATTGAAAATGTATGGGTTAAGAACCAAAGAATGTATGAATTAATTGACCTTCGAGATCAGCATATGGGTGCAAATTTAGCGACTGCAGAAAAGGAAATAAGAACAAAATATCCTCAGCTAAAGCATGAGCCATTAAAATATATTATTATGATTGGCGCACTTCATTGCGTTGAGAAATACGCCTCATTATCAATAAATTACATTAATCTCGATCGACATTATGATCTTGAATTTCATTACACTAAAATAAATCCATCCCAAACTTCCCTGGAAGAAGCCAGATCGTTATTCCTAGCCTACGGTTTAAGACTCATTGCCTCAGGTTGTAAAGTTCGAATGACCGATCAAGAAATCCTTGCTATGGACGAAACTCAGCTGGAAAAAACGATTAAAGATATTCTCAGAAAAAATTAATTCTTCCTATAAGAATAGCTTATGCAGCTAATTCTATCTTTTGAGTTTGCGAATGTTTCTTCAATTCTTCAATTGTTAGCATGTCGTATATTTCAATAAGTTTTTTTATTTTAGCATTCTCTGTATTCAGTTTGAACAATTTGGCTTTTCCTACATTTCTTGTGTGAAGTATAATCTTGTTCTTAATCAAATCATCCCAAAGCCTGTACAGTGTTGCTCTTCCAATTCTAGCGTTTTCTGCCATGTCAGTTATGGAAAAATCTAGTTCCCGCTCTGTAATAAGGTAGTCCATAACTTTCATCATTGGAGAATCTCCCATGAATTCAACAAATAATGATTTTTCTTCCATTGTAATCACCTATTGGCTAGTATTATATGAACTACTATTTAAATATTCCTCTTTTGAGACAATATTGTATCTTTATCGTAAGGAAGATTTATATTGCTTTTGAAAATTAATTTTTGGATGAGTCTTTCAATGTTGGAGATCAAAGCTAGGATTATAAGAAAATTAGTGCAATGGAGAAAATGGGGTGGCTCTCACACAGAAAATATTTTAGGGGGTTTGCCAGGACACCTACAAGGAGCCAAAGTTACGAAGCAAGCGTTAAGGGAATTAGTACAGGACGAGTGGTTACTTTCAGCCATCAAAACTGGCGAAACACATTACTCACTCAATCCAAAAAAGACGGATCAGATATTACAATTCTATGAGAAATATTGTAAAAGATAGTAGTGAAAAAATAAGACTTATTTATTATTTTTTTCTCAACTACCAACACATTCACCAAACTGGCATAAGCTACCAGCATCTTTGCAGTTAACTTTCTTATTTTCACACCATCCTCGATGGCAGTACCAATCAAGAAGCACGGCAGAATCAATACAGCGGTCTACTTTATATGATTCCGCATCATAACAGTAGCCGTTAGGAACACCTTTCTCAATATTTTTGTCAGCATCGAGACATTCGCCCCACGGCTGGCTGCCTCTGCCAGTAAGATGATTGCCGGAAAAAGAGTACAACCCGTAAGCAAAAACAATAACCACTGTTAATACCATGACAGTAGTAATCAGTTTTCGTTTCATGATTCCGTTTACCAGAATAAGCTCCAACGCAGATCTTTCTTCTTTTCGTCTACCAATTCTTGTAATCCTGCCTCTTTTGCTGTTTTTAAGAACTGTGTGGTAATTTTTTTAACCCGTAGGCCATTGATATCAACATCTGTCTGAAAGAACTGATAGCGCTCTAGAATTTTATCTAAGACTTCCGCCTGCGTTTCTACATTCGTCTGTTGTAATTCTTTGCTGGTAACAGAAAACTCTTTTTCTAAATCCTGAAGCTGCTGCAGATGGAATGTTAACATGTTGATATCAGTTCCCGTTTCCTGGAGAAAATCAAGAATCGCTTTGGTGTCTTTAATGGCATCGACTTTTTCTGTCTCTTCTTTTCTTTTGAAAATTCTCTTCCACCACTTTTGATTGTATAAAGCCATACTTACCGTTATAAATATGTAACAGATATAAATCTTACGGCACTGTCAAAGAAGAGATGTAACTATCCTACGTCCATTTCAAGAACTTCTCGGCATTTTTTCCTAATCAGGCAATTTTGATAGCACGATTCCTGCTCAGACGTTAAACTATCTGCATCTGGTATTTCACAGGAAGTGTCGCAGGCACTCGTCTGAGTGTCAGCGCATTCAGGCCAAGAACCTGTATTAATAACAGTAATACTTGGATCTGCAACGACACCTTGCCCAAATACTCGCAGCGCATTCTTATAGCCAACTGCTTCCTGATGCTCTGGAGCAAATCCGGCAATAACTAATCGTGAAATTTTTATGGCACGGTCAAAAACTTGGGAATCAAAAGCATATTCCGGGCCAATTTCTGTACCCCACATTACTTTATTTGGAACAGCATCTACCAACGGCTTATAGGCGCTGATGGCATCATTAATCATTGACTTTTCTTTACTATCATACGTAGAAACAAATTTATTGATCGCTGATTGTTTGTCATTGCTGTCATAGGTATAAATAATATCATTCCCATTGAGATGAAGAATGTGGGCAGCATCCATGCTGAAATAGAGGTTATCGTGTTCTTGTAAAATTGTAATTAACTGAGATTGACTTTCCGCTAAATCTTCCCGAAACATATGGATTAAAAAGGTAGTCTCTGGATACGCTTCAATCATTTCTTCGACATCATTTATTTTGTCAGCGACAGGGTGAAACATGAAATGGATACTATTCTGTTTTGCCAGAGTAATCAATTCCAGAATTTTGGGGTCATTATGCCTAGCACTCCATTCTTGAGTCTCTATCTCACCAAATCCTCTGATGAAATTCTTTCCGACTATTTTCTGGGATGCTGTAAGTGTGTTTTTGTACCAATTGTAAAGGTCAGTCGTAAGATAGCCTTTTTCTTCTATTGTCTCCCCGCCGATTCCTGGATTGAAGAAGGGAATAATGCGATAGGGATGTTTTTGTGCAGCGGAAATCACTTCTCCCAATCCCTGATCGCTGATAAGAGCATCAGCAACAGGCTCGCCAGAGATGCCAAACATACCGATGAAAAAATTGATGCCATTTCGATCAAGATTTTTGAAATAGGAATCCATGGAAGCAGATCCTATCTGCTCAGAGGTGCCGTACAGCGGCCCATTGTATGCTCCCTCATATGTCAGCTGGGGATTAAAGATCTGAAATTCTGTGTTTTCTTCTATAATCGCTTCAGGTTCTTCTACCTTTGATTCTTCTAAAGTCTCATCTACCACTAATTCATCTTTTGGTACATCATTCTCATTCAATGCTGGATTATCAATAACTTCTACTGGTTCCACTTCTTCCTGCACTTCATCAGAAATTTCAGGAATTGGTGCAGTGCATCCAGCGAGAACAATACTTATAATAACTAAAACAAGAATCATCTCTTTTTGTATCATCAATAATTAGAATTGATATTCAGACTGGTATAAAAAGATTTCTAAATTCAGGCACAACCCGTTTTGTGAGTGATATTGCGTAGAGCACGAGCTAGGCCGAGAAGTGAGGCGAGTTAATTTACTCGTAAGACGAATTAAGTTGCTTTTTCTTTTCAGAATACTTTACAAAAAGAAAAAGACGAGCCGAACGGCCTGCTCGTGCTCAAAAATCACCACGCCGCTCGCAAGTCCGATTTCTCAATGCATATCATAGGAAATCGTACATTAATTTTGTGCAGGCAAAAGTATAGTTACTTGCTCGCATAGTGGCGGTGGTGATTTTTGCAATATCACTCACTTTTAGAACTGTGCCTAAACTCATTAATCTCCATTTTGATAACGGGTATAGGTATCCATCAGATCATCGACTATTTCTCTATCGATAGCCTTTTTACTGTTTTTACATTCATCATCCTGATGAAGAGTATAGCCGACAGAATCTTCTTTGTAATACATGATGCTCTCAGGATCATCAATATGATTATAGCCGAAGGCATGCAGTATCTCATGAATTTCCGTGTTTTCATGGCCGCAGCTGCCGATATAAAATCCGGATGCACCTTCTCCTGTCGTTTCGGCAAAACCAGCAAGGCCGACAAATTCAATCTCGGCAGTCTGAATTTCATCTCCTAAAGTTGTAATGCTGGTAACACCCCGCTTATACGCACAGATAGATTCATATTTTGTGGTATAAGTAATATCTCCTTCCTTTCTGGTTTCTGTCCTGCTTTTGTAACAATCTTCAATGAAAGAACAGCTGATATCAATATTGGCATCCATCTGTACCCGCTTAAATGCAACAATGCCTTCCGTAGCATTTTCAATGATCTCAAACGCACGCCGGATTTTATTGGATTGATATGTTCCACATTCTTCTTCATTGAGAATGTTGTATTTTATTGGCACTGCTTCCCAGCGGAAGCTGCTGGTGAAATCCATCTGCGATCGGGGAATGACTGTTCTATTTGCAGGTTCGGGTGGTGCTACTTTTGTAATGTTTGGGGTCTGATTTATAGGTGATTGGTTTACGATTTCTTTTTTTGCCGGAAGTTCAATCGGTACGCAGCCACTTACCAGAAGAGAAAAAATAACCAGCACTGAAATCCATTTCATAGGCCTAATGACTAAAAGCTATAATATAAATTTATCTTTTATTATTTTGGCAAATAATTTATAAAGTAAATTTAAAATTATTATAAATGATGAAAACTGAAATCGCAGATACAGTAATAGGATATCATTATTCCAATCCGCAAGCATACAAATCTATGCAGGATGGAACTAACTATAGAAAAGTTGGATTGATCCCGATAAAAAGATTTATTAGGCTTGATTATGGGTTTGGTCTTCCAGATGAAGCTCATGATGGCGTTGTAGAAGGTTTACTGGAACCAGAGCCAAAGTCATGGACAGAAAATCCAGAATTTCCATATCTTTGGAGATCATTAATACATGATATTTGTAAAGAAAGTGAAATTATGCTTTTATCTTTTGAATTAAAACAAGAAGATAAAGCATACATTGTTGAGAGAGCTCACATTGATAGAGAATTATATCGGGAAGCAAAAAATCAAGGAAGATCTACTTCTGAATTAATGAAGAAAGCTTTTAAGCAATACTGGGAATCTAGAATTCCAGTTTTTGAATATGATGGCAGTTATTCAATCCCACAATTATCAATTTGGTCAAAAATTGAATTTAATAGATTAAAAGTGGAATGGGTAAAGCCAACCAATCAAGTCTGGCAAAGAGTTTTGGATAATAATTGGTAAAAGCCATTTTTTAAACTTTTTTTGAAATATAGCAGTTCTATAACCATAAAAGATTTAAAAGTGTTAAAAAATACCATTATTTATGTCCCATCCCATCGATGTTCGCAATCAACAATTATACGATCTTGAACAGTTTGCTGTTCCGCAAGCCGTAAAAAATGACTTACAAGGTATACTTCTCCCTCAAGGTTTAATTGATAACCGTGTTGCCCGGATGGGAGAAGAAATTGCCAAAAATTATGCTTATGGCAATACACTCGCCATCTGTGTTCTTAATGGTGCTCAACATTTTTATCAGCAGTTACTGAATTCAGTATTTCCTTCTGTCCATAATGATATTCAGCTGGAAAGTATAAAATGTTGCAGTTATGATGGAACTAAATCAACAGGGGAAGTACAGATCAACGGTCTTGATTTTACTGCTGTCAGAGGCAAAAATGTTTTGGTAGTAGAGGACATTATTGATACAGGCTTAACTTTGAGTAAACTTGCTCAAAAATTGTATGAGCACGATCCACTTTCCCTCGAGATTGCCTGCCTCCTCGACAAGCGAGAACGGCGTAATCCTCAAGCTACAGTAAAACCGGAATATACCGGTTTCATCATCCCTGACCGATTTGTTGTTGGATACGGGCTTGATTTTAACGGCCGCTACCGCCTGCTGCCGCATCTCGGTGTTCTGAAAGAAGAAATTTATCAAAAATAATAATATGGTTTCTTTATTAAAAAAATAAAACAAAAGAAAAAATTATGCTGGGATATTTATCCCTAGCTTCTGGCATAACCTCTTTTGGTTTTCGGTTAAAATTTTATAATTCTTGTGCACAAACTCTTCAAACTCCTGATCGATGTCTCTCATCGAAACCACCTCCTGTAAAAAATAAAAACAATGAAAAAACAGAAATTCTTTTTGTTTATAAAATTTGTTCATTCTAAAAAAAAGTAAAAATTATTTGTTATTGCGGAGGTAAGAAAATTTACTTTTGTGGTATAACATTTCCTGGAGTATTTTTCTTTAATGGGATATGTTCTAACAATCCATCATTCCAGAGGCGTTTATATAAACTTGGTTCTTGTTTCTGTAGTTGTCCACGAGTTACGCCAGGATAATGTTCGTTATAATAGGCGAGAGCATCTTTACCAAAATTCTTTTTCTTCACTGGAATCTGCTCTAACAGCAGTCCATCATTTCGCAGGCGGTGGTACAGATTTTGATCCTTTTCCCATAATTGCCCACGCGTTAAGTCAGCATAATGCTCTTGGTAATAAGCCAGCGGATCGCCGAAATCACGATGCTCTTGCATAATTGGAATATGGCTTAAGAGCCCATCTCGCCGCAGGCGGCAATAAAGGCTTTGATCCTTTTTCTTAAGCTGTCCGCGTGTCAAGCCGGCATAATGTTGCTGATAATAAAAAAGATAAACAAGAGGATCATCGCCAAAATGTCTCTTCTTTTTTTTTCCGCGTTCTACTGCATTCTGATCAGCATGCGGAATAGCCTGCTCCAGCAATCCTCTATTGCTTAAAATCCTATATAACCCCCCATCTTTGCGGGCAAGCCTACTTCGGGTTATGCTGCTATCGTAGTGCTCCCGGAAGAAATCTAATGGGTTCATGTCTTTATTTTCCCTTTTAGACCACTTTATTTTATCTTCAAGATTCATTTAATGCCTAAAAAAGATGTTATTTAAAAATTATTATACTAAAGAATATTAAAATCAAAAACATTTCTCAATACATTTTAAAGCGTAAATTTATATATAATAAATAGAGGCATCATTTTATGAATTTATTAGAATATACAGATTATTTATTGGAATTCTTAGATATAAGTGAAATGAGAAAAAATTCAATCCAAAAGAAAGTTAAAATGATGATTCTTGAAGATAAAATTAGAGATGAAGGGCAATTGTGGAGAAATATGAGTAATCTTGCAGATAAGCCAGTTGATTATAAAGAGAAATATGCTCAAAGATTAGATCATTCTTTTGGTAATGATAGCCGATTTTTGCATGAAATTGTGAAAGATGTCAATTATAGAGAACCTTCTGATACATCTATGGAAGAGGAAGAATCTTTGCTCAGTTTTAGAGACGCGCTAGAAATAAGTGGTTGTAAATCAAAAGATATTCAACATTTGGAGTTTGTTCTTGGCAGTGAGGCGTTAAATATGCTTGCAGATCTTGAAGAAGAGAACATTAAATCTAACTCTGAATTAATATTAGAAAGAGTAGACAAAATTACAACTGCATTGCATGACAAAACTATTTGGACACCAAGAATAGCTACAGTCTATTTTAGTAATAATGAGCTTGATATCAGATATGGGAGAAGGAGATTGCGAAGCGAAGATAAAATGAAAATTGTTGGTTTGGCAAAAGAAGGACTTAGTAAAACTGAAATTCGCAAAAATCTCGGATTTACTATCCATACCATTGATGTAACACTCATGGAAGTAGGAATAGAAGCACAAAAACAAAAAAGAAGATTACCAGAAGAAAAAATACTGAAAATTTACGAAGCAC
>JAUYPT010000023.1 GCA_030695685.1 Nanobdellota archaeon
TTAGCCTGTACAAAAGAAGAGGCGGATGCAGAGGATAATTGTTTTGATATGGTTAAAGTAAGATCGATTGAAGGCAGCGGTGACCAGACCTATTTTGAAGAGAACGAAGACTATTATTTTGATCTTTTTTCCTATTCTACAATTAGCCTGGAACAAATTTATCCTCCTCAAGCGCAACAGGAGGAGATTACATTATATAATAAATTAGATCCCGCAAAACAGAATCGTGAAGCAACTTCTTTTATTATTTCCTTGAAAGACGAGACCAATGGCTACAATGGCTTTGGCATTTTAAAAGTGGTGATTTATTCATGAGAAAAGCGCAGATGGAGATGGTTGGGCTCGTTGTCATCGTTATTTTAATAACTTTAGGCATCCTTATTTTTGCCGCCGTTGAGGTTGGTAAAGGTCCAGTTGAGAAAAAAATCTTTACTCGAAAAGAGCTAGCCTATAGTACGTTAAGCGCTTTAATGAAGACAACGATTGAAGAAGGCGTCTGCGGTATTGATTTCCGCCCCGAAATGGGTATGCATATTTTAGAAGATTGTGCTTCTCATCAACCCTCAGAAACTGTTTTTTCTGATTACCAATGTGAATATAATAATGAACCAGTCCACAGTTGTGTCTTTTTTCAGAATGTGGCGGAAGAATTGCTGGATGATACTTTAGGGGAAAGGCTCAGGAAGCGCTACGAAATGCAGTCGCAGCTTATTCCGTATCAGGCGGCAACGGAAGCGCAAATTGATACTATTATTGAATTTAAATCCAGCCGCGGCGGCTGTCCTGCAACACGGGAAAGAGATACCTCCATTCTTCCATTAAATATAGAAGGTGTTGGACAAGTCCAGAGTGTACTGTATATTTGTGATTAAGCGGCTTCGGCGATAAATTTGTATTCTTGATCAAAGAATAATCTTATTTGCTGAAGACAGCGAACGGCACAGTAGAAAATCTCACTTTGTTCGGGTTAGTGGCTTCAAATCATTGCTTTTTTTAAGGAAGAGCTGACATTTCCTGTAGTCCTGAGAAATCTATAGGATTTCTGGGATCCCAAAAACGCATTGCGTTTTTCAGGAGGAGCGTCCCCCTTTGTCAGCGTGAAGTTGATAATTATTGGATTTGACTTTATGCCACTAACCTACATTTTCTACTAAGCCACAGTGAACATAAAATTTATATACCCTTTCCTCTTGTAAGGATTGTATATTTATTTAAAAATGAGGTGTTAGACAATGGTTCTTACGAAACGAGGGCAAGGGCTTTCTATTAATGTTATTATTGTTGCAGCGCTGGCATTAATTGTGCTGGTGGTATTAGTGCTTGTGTTTACAGGCAGGATTGCTATTTTTGAGCGTGCCGTAGGCCAGGAAGGCGATGCGGAACTGACAAAAATGAAGGTCCAATACGGTGATTGCCATCCTGGGATTACGGAAGAAGCAACATTTAGATCTGATTTTAACCGTGCTCAATCTCCACAGGAACAAAATGATGCTCGAGCCATTTTTGCGGATGAAATAGATCGCTGTAACTCCCTTTTTGAAAAGGCGAGTTGTGAATCTGCAGGATGTTCCTGGAAATAAATCATGACCAAGGCATCTGCCGATGTATGGTGGGTTATTATTGGCGCCGCGATTGCGTTAGTTGTATTGGTAGTAGTGATAGCATCATTCACTCGAGGTACAACTCCTGCGCTGAAAGGCCTTTCTGATTGTCACAGTAAGAATGGTATTTGTGCTTCCGAAGGCTGCCCGCAAGGAACAACGAAGACCTCTGTTTTTACCTGCGGCAGCCAAGGAGAGACCTGTTGCATCGGTGTGCCAGTGGAATGTGATCCTAATGGCTCCTGTGAAGAAGGAAAACAATGTCAATTTTATCGTGATGCGGAAAAATGGTACTGTCCGAAATAAAAAATGGTAAAAAGCTATTTTTACCGTGGGGAAAAAGAGGAGTTGATTGGAGTAGTCCCGAGACTTTAGTTATTATCATTCTTGCTGTCCTTCTAGGGCTGGCATTTCTTTTTTACCTTTGGCGATTGAGGGGGAATTTGATACCATGAATCCTGTCATGAATACAAAAGCCATGGAAATGTGGCAATTATTGTTAATTTTATTATCAGTCATTCTTCTGCTATTTTTTATAGTATGGTATGGTACTCTAGGCGGAGATCTTGGAGATTTGTTAGGTAAACTGGGGGAGTTGTGGTAATGGAAGCGATTCCTAAATTAGCGCTGTATATTCTGGCGATAGTTATCTTTATTATTTTATTTAGTTTTTTCTTTGGATCCAATAGTGGTTTTAATGCCGTGAAGAAAGTATTTTCCGGTGTCAAAGAGTCAGTGAATGTCAGCATCGGCGCATCGCAAGTGAAAGGGGAAAAGCCGGTGTTGCCGGCGGAACAGAAAGAAGCAATTAATCTCTTAAAAAGAACGATGGAGAAGATGAAAGGCAAGCAACAGTGTTTCCAGAAATACCAAACTACCGGCGGTGGTTCTGACCAAGGCAGAAATGGCTTGCCTCGAAATGGATTGCCGCTCTTAGGAGAAGAAGGAACATCCATTATTTTGGAGAAAGCAGGAAATGATTTGAGGATGATACTTTTGGGTGGTGTTGCTGGAAAGCAAGAAATTTCCAGAGACATAATTCCAGGTATTAATCCCTGCGTGATTAGCGGCGAGAATATTCCGGCACGTTTTCAATCTCAATTTATCGAAAAACTTGGTCCTGTTTCTGATTATTATAATGCCATTGACAAAGTGATGATAATTTTTGATGGCAGTGAAAATAAAATTTCCTATAATGACGGCCCTTTATTGGACTTTGAGGATGGAGGATTTTTGTATACTCCTGACGGCGCACAGGTGTGTTTCTTTCCAACCAATGATGCCAGCACGAATGATGATGGGTTAGATGATGATTTCTTAGGAAATGCTGATCCTGCTGGCCAATTTTCCATTACAGCACTTTTGCAGAAGGGTGAATTGAAATGGTGCCAATGATGTCATGGAGTAAGAAGGCAATCGCCGCCGGGACGCTTGTTACTTTAATTATTGCTATCCTTGGTTTTCTGGTCATTGCCCAGCAGCTATTGACGTTTTTAGCAAAATCTAATGATAGCCAAGCAGAAAAATTATGTCATGATACTGTTGCCCTCAGTGCAGCAACGGCAGTAAATGTCGATGTTGCTGGAAAAGGTATAGAAGCTAAACCTTTTCCCAACGTCTGTAAAACGATCGACAAAAAAATTTCCGGTGATCCTGAAACCGTGAAAAAACAGGTTGCCGATACTATGGCCCGATGCTGGTGGATGTTTGGCGAAGGAAAATATGAAGAAAGTGTTTTTGATACGCTCCCTACATTTACCGGCAGCGATAATAAGTGTTTTATTTGTTATACAATGCTGGTGGAAGAAAATAGTAAATTTAAAACAGAAGATCGAGGCATCTCATCGGAAGAATTTGTGAATTATTTAGCAACAACGGATTATCATCGCTATGATGGAACATATTTAAATTATTTTCAATTTGCCGGCGGTCCGGGAATGGTACGGGGACTTCTTACAAATGAAGGCATTAAACCGGGACGTGCATACGCAATTGCGTATACTGCCAAAGCCAGTAAGTGTCAATGGTGTGAATTTTTTTCCACTGGCGGCTTAGGTCTTTCCTTGGCGGGAGGCGCAGCTATATTTGTAGTTGGTACTGGTGGTCTCGTCATTCCCGTTGTAACTATTGGTGCAGCTATTGTATCAGGTGCTTCTTCCATTCAATTATTACGGGAGAAATTTCTTTTGGAAATGGATATAGATTCTATTGCCTTTATTGATATGAGTGATGAAGTAACATGGGCTGCATTTTCAGATCAATGTACGTTAGAGACTGACATCGCCGGACGCTAGGTGAGTATGATGGTTATAATGAAAAAAAAAGGATCTTCACAAGTATGGTGGGTGATAACAGCAGCCATTATTGCTTTTATTGTTGTTATTCTGATTATAGTCTGGTTCCAGGGCAGCGGCGGCAAACTCTTTAAGGGCATCGATGAACAGATTACAGGATTAAAGAGCGATAAAGATAATGATGGTGTTGGTGATCTTTCTGATCAATGCCCTTGTGATCCCGCTGTTGGCAGCGAATTAGAACAAGGACAAATCTGCAGCCCTGCAATCCCAGGATGTGTGTCATGACTTGGAATAAAAAAGGAATAGTTCTCAATTTTATTCTCTCCATTTTGATTGCTTTAATTATCTTCGTGCCAACGATACTGTTTGCATCAGAACTGTTTCGCGTTAGTGATCAGGGGAAGGAAAGTTTCCGCAGTTTTGTCAAAGAATTGCGCCGTTTTGCTGAAGACGACGCAACGCAAAAAACAGTTCTTGTAATTTTAGATGAAAAGACAGCAGTTTTTCTTTTTGACACTAAAGATTCAGTGTTTGCTTACCGGAAGCAAGATATTGACAGTGAAGGCGTATCAGCATCCATTTTGATCAGGAATTATAATCTTTCTTTTCCGGCAAATAAGTGTGCTGGTGTACCATGCGCCTGCTTGTGCCAAAACATTAATGAAAACAACGTCATCCCTGCGGAATCTTTTCAAGAAATAAAAACAGGTGTAACAACATTCACTGCTAATTATTATTTTGCCTGCGATCAATTATCCTGTGAAGATCTTGCTACTCTTCCGTTGGGCAGTTCCTGGTCGATCTACCGCAGTGAAAATGATCCGCGCCGGATGACAGTTCTTTTGGAAAAAAGAGGGGAAGACATAGTTGTTACAAAACAATGAACACCAAAGCCGCCAGCGTTATTTTATGGATCTTTGAAGTTTTGGCAGTTGTTCTGATGGTGGTAATGGTATTGCAGGTTTCTTCAAGCTTTGCCCAAGGACAAGCAGTTCAGAAGATTAACATTGCCGAAGATCTTGTCATGATGGTGGAAATGGTATCCGGCGTTCCTGGTGATGTGGTTATAGAATATCCCCGCAGCATCAAAGAGTATAAATTCATCGTCAGTCCCGGCACTATTTTGGTATTTTTACCAGGCGATACGGAACTGCAGCGTGTTCAGCGCACATTTCATCTTCCGGAAAATTATCGTGCGGAAGGCTTTGTTGATCAGGAAGAACATCTTTGTATCACCAAAAGCGGTAACAAAATTATCCTTGGTGGTTGTTTATGAGCACAGGTGAAGGTGTGGAAGATGTTGCCTGGAAATCATTCTCCTGGGCTATTTTTGGAGTCATCATTACAATTCTTGTCTTTGTTTTTGCCTTGCTTATTGCAGGATATAAAGAAAGATTGACAACCGTGCCGCCGGAATTAAAAGCAGAATTAATCTCTGTGCGATTTACTAACAGCGCCGATTGTTTTGCCTATCAGGATCTGCACACTGGACGGGTTTATCCTGG
>JAUYPT010000028.1 GCA_030695685.1 Nanobdellota archaeon
CAGCGCTATTTTGAGAATATTAAGGAGAATTTGGATTAAAGATGACGCGGTTTTATCCATTTATTTCCATTGGTTCATAACCCTGTTTTATTTTCTCTTGAACAACACGTGCCATGGCAATATCGCTTTCTGCGTACATGGCAGCGTTTTCTGCTAACTCCGGCCAGTAATTGTCTACAGCACGATCTCCCCAATTGATATTATGGTTACGTAAAAGATTTATGATTTCTAAGCCCATCCCATCCTGCTGCTTTACAAACCATTGAGGATCATTTTCAGCAAGAGCCATGATGTTTCCAATAGTTTTAGTATCAAGATTTTGTACGACAATGGCAACAGCGGTATCCCAGTCATCTTTGCTGATAGTAGTTCCATCATCTTTAAGGTGTTGTTTTGTTGGACAGATTTGAATGGAAAGCTCTAATGGTGTGTTTTCTGCTTTGAGATACGGTATTTCCTGCTGTTGTTCTTCTGTTATGAAGCAGTTGAAGGAAGAAGGTGGGAGGGATTGTTTTTCTGGAGAACAAGAGATAGTAATGATGGAGATAAACAGTAATATGATTACACTATATTTCATATATCCTCATATTCCATTGATTATTTAATTATTTCCCTCATTCTTTCCACAATCCAGACCATTGCTTCTGCAGGCATTTTCAACTGTACGATTTTATCGTACATCTCAAATCCCTCCTCTTTAAGCTTAATTTTAAGATCTAAACCTATGATCATAGCTGCTGAAGCAATAAGATTTCCAATTTCATCATTATTTAATCTTTTTTGTACATACCAAGTTATACCAAAATACAATACTGTTGAGATCATCAGCACCTAACAAACAATAATATTATATATTACTTCTATCTTAAAGTTATATCTTAATTAGTTTAATCTTAAACATGGCAAGACCAATACAACCAACCCCTATCCTTGAAGGAGAGGACGCGAAAAAAGTACTTAAACTCATGAATAGTGTAACCTATAGCGAAGAAAAACAAAAATTCTTGGATGAATGTAGGCAAGTGTATCGAAAAACAATAAAGTGATGAGCAGTGCTCGATTTTTCTAAAGTAAAAGCTGAAAGGTTATCAAAAATCTATGATGTTTCCAGATTCGATTGCGGTGATGATGATCTCAATGACTTCATTAAGAACGATGCCTTTGTATATCAGGAGAAAAAGCTTGCAACTACTACCTTATTCTTTTATGAAGAAAAATTAATTGGCTTTTTTTCGGTTGCTGCTGATTCGTTAAAACTTAATTTTGATGAAAAAGAGAACTATGGTATCCATCAAAAGAAGCTGGAAGATATTCCATCTATAAAGCTTGCTCGGCTGGCGGTGGATAAGAACTATCAAAAACAAGGAGTAGGCACGAACATTCTTAAGTGGTGTATTGGTTACATTCTTGATTGCTCGGAGATGGTGGCTATTCGTTTTATAACTGTTGATGCTTATCCAGAAAAAGTAAATTTTTATCGAAATTTTATAGTTAATCAGAATAGGCATTACACTAAGAAAACAAATCATATTAGCATGCGCTATGACTTATTAAACAAAGAATTTACCTCGCCTTCGCAAAATATTAAACCTGAAGCCCTATTAATGAAATTATGACCATTCATTTCAACAAAACATTACCTGAATCGTTAGAAAAAATGAACATTAAAAAGTATCATACCATCCCCATTCATGACTCAGAAACGCTCAGGACGGTACAAACCTCCGATGAGATTATTGACCGCTACGGCAAGGCAAAATGGAAAATCGTTGATCTTCTCAATGGGTACTATCAGCAAAAAGTAAGCACTACATTTGACCTCTATAACTGGCTGCATAAAAATAAAGACGATGAAGTGTCGTATTTCTTATCAGAAGCCGGCTCCAATTGCCTGAATTATGCCACATTTAAGGCGCCGTCGGAGTTTCATCTCTGGCTAGGTGAAAACAGTTTTATTATTGGTATCGAGCAGAAAGGAGACAGTTTTCCTGCACAAAAAATTGACCAGCAGTGGCTCAAAGAAAATGACGGCGCTGCCTTCACCTTTTTCCGGGAATGCAAGAGCAAGATATTTTTTAATCATCCCGAAAAAGCAACAATAGTATATCTGGAGTGTTTCGTTAAAAATGTACATTCTTAAACAGCAGCCGGAGGATTTTAGGGTCAAGGAAATAAGCGCTATCCCATGCCAGGAGAAAGGAGAGTATCTCTATCTTATTCTCATCAAGAAAAATCACAATACCATTGATGCCATCAAAAAAATAGCACAGCGCCTTCACATTCCCGAAAAAAATATCGGCTTTGCCGGCAGCAAGGATAAAAATGCTATTACAGAACAAATCTGCTCCATCAAACACGGAAGTTGGGAAAAAGTGCGCAAAATACGCATCCCCAATATTAACCTACAATTTTTTGGTTATGGCACTACCCCAATTTCACTTGGTGACCATACCGGCAATTATTTTGAAATCGTAGCCAGAAATCTTGATGCGGAAAAAATAACTAACATTAAATGGATAGAGAATTATTTTGATGAGCAGCGGTTCTCGGAACGCAATGTTCAGATTGGCCGTCATTTGATCAAGAAGGAATTTAAAGAAGCAGTACTTCTTATCGATGATGCGATTGCACATTCGCACCTCGTTTCTCATAACAATGATTATATCGGCGCTTTACAGAGAATGCCGCTGCGATTGCTCCGCCTGTATGTTAATGCCTACCAGAGTTATCTCTGGAATGAAACATTGGCGAGATACCTCTCACAAAAAGCAGATCTTCTTACCACAGTAGCCTATAGTGCAGGAGAATTAGTATTTGTTGCCGATCCGGAAAAATTCCTTGATCTTGAAATACCACTTCTTGGTTTTAGTGACAGTAAAAGTCAAGCTGAGGTTGAGAAAATAATCCACAATGTAATGAAAAAAGAAAACATTACCCACCATGATTTTATCATCAAGCAAATCCCAGAATTGTCGCTGGAGGGAGAACTGCGAAAGGCGTTTGTCGAAGTGAAGAATGTAACTATCGGCAGAAAAATGAATGATGAATTGAATCCTGGAAAGAAAAAGGTAAAAGTGTCGTTCTTACTGCCCAAAGGAAGTTATGCCACGATGGTGATGAAGAAAATGAT
This sequence comes from Nanobdellota archaeon, assembly GCA_030695685.1. Taxonomy (GTDB): domain Archaea; phylum Nanobdellota; class Nanobdellia; order Woesearchaeales; family GW2011-AR9; genus JAUYPT01. The sequence continues at coordinate 3,131 of JAUYPT010000028.1, forward strand.
GCAGGTTAAAAGATCATAAAAATGCGTGAAACCGTCTTA
>JAUYPT010000029.1 GCA_030695685.1 Nanobdellota archaeon
GGCTCGGCGAGACCCAGCCGCCAGTAAAATTTGATCCCAAACATAAACAGTGGGTGGAAATCTGGAATGACGTTTTTATGGAGTATACTAAGACTAAGGACGGGCGATTTTTACCATTGCACCAAAAAAATGTCGATACCGGTCTTGGAGTAGAACGGGTAACGATGGTGCTGCAAGGTAAAAAAACAGTCTTTGACACGGAATTATTCCAGCCGATTTTTGCCAAAATAAGTAAGTTAGGCAAGATTGAGCCGACAGCAAAAAATATCATTTCTTTCCGTATTATTGCTGATCACATGCGGGCGGCAACATTCATTCTCGGGGATGAACGCAGTATAACGCCGGGTAATGTCGATCAAGGCTATATTTTACGGCGCTATATCCGACGGACGATCCGGCATGGAAAAAAGTTAGGACTGCCAGACGGTTTTTGTAATCAGATTGCCGCTGTTGTCATTACAGCGTATAAGAAAGAGTATCCGCTTCTGGAAGAAAAAAAAGTATTTATTCTTGCTGAATTGCAGAAAGAAGAAGAAAAGTTCGAGCAGACATTAGAAAAGGGATTAAAAGAATTTGCGAAAATGTCCACACAGCGAAAAATTAGTGGCAATGATGCTTTCTTATTATTCCAGAGTTATGGTTTCCCGCTCGAAATAACGGAAGAGCTGGCAGAAGAAAAGGGAATTACAGTTGATGTCGAAAGCTATCTTGCCGAATATGAAAAACATCAGCAGTTATCACGCCTAGGAGCAGAGAAAAAGTTTAAAGGCGGCTTAAGCGAAGAATCACCGCAGACTATCCGCTATCATACAGCAACTCATATTCTCAACGAAGCATTGCGGAAAGTGATTTCTTCTGAGATTAAACAGTGCGGAAGTAATATTACTCCCGAACGGCTGCGCTTTGATTTTAGTTTTGACCGCAAATTAACTGCGGAAGAAATACAGAAAGTAGAAGCAGAAGTCAATAGGGTAATTACAATGGCCTTGCCGGTGGAACGAAAAGAAATGTCCAAAGAAGAAGCGCTTACAATAGGTGCGCAGATGGAGTTCGGACACAAATATCCGGAACGGGTTTCCGTGTACTTTATTGGTACGTATTCCAAAGAGTTCTGCGGCGGGCCGCATGTTAAAAATACGAAAGAATTAGGAATGTTCCGAATTCTCAAAGAGGAATCAAGCTCTGCCGGTGTACGCAGGATTAAGGCTGTACTTGGGGAATATCCTTTCACTGACAACGGTTTTAATAAATAGTTACCCATTTCATAACAAAAAACTTTATTAAGAGGGCTCTTTTTGAAGCTGATAAAGCCCCAGTAGCTTAGCGGTCGGAGCGCGCGGCTGTTAATCTCTAACAGTTACCGCGTGGTCGCAGGTTCAAAAGCCAGTTACATTGAAATATATATGTAAAAGCATGAATGTCCTGCCTGGGGCGCTCATTTTTATTCTGGGATGAGGCTTAGCTTATTTTCTAATGTAGACAATGCTCCTGCTGTATTTTCTAAATATAAGGAGAGACTTCCCTTCGGACAAATCAATTCTTGAAGAGATTGTTTTTGTTTTTCCGGGAGATCGGAATAGGTGATTATTTGTTGAAGCATACTGTCAGAGAATGCAGGATGGAAATAACGGTTGAATGCTTTAGTCCATTTTTGATAACTTTTCGTTGTCACAACATCCATTTTTTTATAATCTACTCTTTTATTGAGAGGATAATATCCCCATTTGAATTTTCCTTCCAGAAAATTAGCCTGAAAAGGACTATTAAGAACATATTTATCTAAATGATTATTTGCCCATTGGAAGAAATAAATCCACAGGCAAGCATCAATTTTCCCGTGATATTTGGAAAAATAAGTGCGTACTTCTTCACTTGCCGGAAAGCTATTAATGTTTATTTTATAATCAACAATTTTACCTCTGTGCTGAAATGGAAAGTCAAAAACCCACCTTTCTGTATAATTTTTTTCCCACTCAAAAAATTTTTCAGGTTCTGTATATTTTTCCCATTCAAAAGTCATATGCTTAATCCCTGCTCATAAATCCTTTCCGCAATCTGTTTCATCCATTCAATATCATCGCCTTCCTTAAACAATAATTCCCCATAATTATGAACAATAATTTCAATGCCATCAACTGTAATCACCAGCAGGATAGGTGTTTCTAAGATAACGTCAAATTTTTCTTTAATCTGTGCTAAATTCAATTTTCCTTTCTGCTGTAATCTAGCAGAGTAAGCAGCTTTAGTTTTGCATTTTTCTACGATATAGCGAATGGTCATAGTAGAATTTATCCGCCTTTTTTTATAAAATTATAGTTTAAAATTAATAGTTTTATATATTAACTAGCTTCGCACCAATCTCACACAAACCGGCTCTGTAGAAAATGTCCCGTTCGTGGCGCTTCCAAGAGAAGAGCGTTGCTTGGATTGAAGCGCAACCTTCTGTCTGACGACTAGTTAACGGCACTCACTGGTGACATTCACGACATTTTCTACAGAGCCACCCAAACCGAATGATTTATATACTCCAATAGTTTCATTTAACCTATCTTAAGAGGTGAATTTAAGATGGTTAAAAAGGGGAAAAGTTCTGCTTCCGCAAAACAAGTATTATATAAATCAAAATCGTTGAAAGGGTCATTAGAAGTTAGTCAAATTGCTCATTATACATTCTTTGCTGGTATTATTGTTGCCGTCATCGCCTCATTTTTCCGTAATGTCGTCGCACCAGAATTGCTGATAACAACATTAGTCTTCCTTGGGTTTGTGGTAGGTCTTT
>JAUYPT010000045.1 GCA_030695685.1 Nanobdellota archaeon
CCAGTCTCCTACTGTTTTGTTAACCTGCACAATTTCCCGGGTATTGTTAAGGTATTCCATCAATGATGATTCCCGTTCCGTATCAAGGTTATGCAGTTTTAAAAACAAGCGGCTTTTAGTAATTCCTAATTTGCTGGTATCAATCTGATACTTGCAGCCTTTGACGACATTTCGCTTACTGAGGTTATGGAGGAGTGATTTTGCTGTTTTAACATTCAATCCTGCTTCTTTCGCTAACCTGCTGTAACGGATGATTGGCTTATTGAGAAGAATTTTCAATAAGCTCATCTCTTGCGCTGTAAATTCTTCCTTTTCCCGGTCACCGCCGACAATTTTCTGGCCGTTTAAAACCTGCAAATCTATATTTTTAGTGAGGTGATGCCGGGGATAAATATGGGTTACCACATTTAAGAGAATCTTATATTCTTTAAGCAGCGGATTGGCAGAAACACTTTTTTTAAATTCCTTGTTGAATTTTGAGGGATTCGGCGCGGCAAATTCCACGCCTAAATCAAATTCTCCTGTTAATTCGTAAATAGAAAGGACAGAGGGGTTTTCATATAATTCCTTAATAATTTTCAGCTTGTCCTGTTCTTTGATATAGATTGCTTTAAAGTAAACCCTAAACAGGAGCAGTCCAAAGTACGAATAATCAAAAATATAGTACGGGTCATGAATAACGCCTTCCTTTTCCAAAACGGCAGTACTATACTTTAGCAGTTGTGGGCTCTTATGCAGATGTTGGGAAAGGTTCTTCAGGCTCATCCGGGCATTTTCAGAACGAAGGTAAATCAGGGAGTAATCAATCCTGCTTTTTGCTTCCATATGCTTAGAATTTTTTAGAAATTAATAAATTTAACTATTTTATTGACAAAAAATAAAAAAAATAGTTGCAGAAGATATAAATATAGGGAAATGTATACTAGTTACAACGTGATTAATGAGGTGTGTAGATGAATAAGAGAGGGGATCTTTTTTCCTGGTTAGTAGAGTACCACTGTACAGAAAATCTGGAACAGTGCCGTCCGTATATGATTGAAGGAAGGGTATATCATCTCGGTTCTTTTGTTGAGGAAGGCGATGAAAATGAGCTCTATAAAGGGCTGCTGATTGTTGCCAATGGCAGTACGCTGGTTGATAAATTAAGCGACGGCCATGTTATTAATGATGATCCTCTGAGATTGCGCTATACTGATATTCAAGGTAAAGAAGATCTCTGGAAATATGTCAATGAGCGGCGCAATAAAGACGGCGCTTATATCTTTGATGGTGTTAATCAACGCATAACCAAAGCAGCAGAAGTGAATAATAACCCTTCTACCTTAACACAGCGGGTTGATTTAGCTTCAATGGTGCCTGGTGATTTTGTCTATGCTGATGGCAGGGAATTTGATGAATCAGAAGATCTCGGAACAAAAACGCGATTGGCAATCAAAATGCCTTTAGCCTATGGTGATACCAATGCCTATCAGATTAAACGCACTGCTTATGGCAATACAGGTATGGGAAAAGTAACCCATTTCGGATCTCAAGGATTAGTTGAAGAAGCCTTTTTTCGGTATTCGCCTACCAGCGAAGGACCTTTTATCGTTCCGGAACAGGGAATTATCGGAATCCACCGCCAGTATCAGCGGGATGAGAATAATAAGTTGATCTTGGCATCAGAGCAGATTATTGATCCAAACTCTTTTTATCGGAAATGATTTTTTTAGGTTAAATTATAACTTTATATTTTCCTAATCCTTCAATTTCTTTCTGTAACTTCTTGATATCCAATTTGCCGTCATGTTCAATAACTGTTTTTCCAGTCTTAAAATCGACCGTGCATGACTGTACACCAGCAATCTCAGCACAGGCTTCTTCAATCAGCAGTTTACAGGAGTTGCAGTGCGTTCCTTTGATAGTTAAAATCAGTTTCATGGCATGACCTCAAATGTACCTGGCCCAGCCATGCCCATGCTGCAGGTGAATGTTAATTTTCCCGCCTGCTGCGGCGTGAATTCAATCGTTGTTGTTTTGTCTCTCTGCAATTGTTCTGTTATCCCTAATTTCGGAACAGTGATAATCTGCGCGCAGCCCTGGGCATCTTTTCCGTCAATATTCCACTGTACTGGAACGCCTTTCTTAATTGTGAACTTATCGGGGAAATAATCTAATCCATTTACTTTAAGATTAACCACTTGTTTTCCATCGACTAACACAGGCTCAAAATCCTGATCAATTTTTTCATTCAAAGGCAAGGAAATCACAGCGCCCGTTAACGTTGCGCCAGAGGAAATGTTGAAGATTCCTAAAATAATAATCAACACGGCAGAAAAAGTCATAACATAGCGCTGAAAATTTCCTTTGGCAAACGCTGAAAATGCACTTATTGACAGCAATCCTGGCAGCGTCCCGAGAGAAAAGGCAAACATCGTTGCGGCTCCGGTCATAAAATCGCCTGTTCCTAAGACATATAACTGCAAGGCCTGCGTAAAGCCACAGGGTAAAAAGAATGTTGCCGTGCCAAAAAGAAATGACGAGCTTTTCGCTGGCAATCCTTGATTTTCAGCATCGTAAATTTTATGGGCAATAAATTTTGGCATCTTCAGTTGAATCTTATTCAGCCACGGAAATATGTTCAGTAATTGCAGTCCCATGATAATCATCAGCAAGCTGGCAATGATAGTAATAATACCTGTTACTTTTGGCGAGAGTGTTAAGACAGAACCAAGTAAACCGATCATTCCTCCAAATAGTGTATATCCTATAATTCGCCCGCTATTAAAATAAAGATGCGGTTTGAATTTTTGAGCTGCCGTAAGGTGAGGATATCGCTCATTGAATTTAGCAGCGACCGTTAACAATAATCCGCCGGCAACAGCCAAACAGGTTGATGTTGCCGCAACTAAACCAATTACAAAAATAAATCCATAACTCATATTTTCCGTAACGCCTAAACCCTTTGGCAGATAGTCTAATTGCCGTAAGAGAATATAAGCACCGATCATGATTACTAAAACCGATCCTATTTCTGAATATCGTTCTTTATTTTTGATGATGAAAGAAGCTTTGGATGGATTTTTAATATGATCGTTTGAAGCATACAGTATATATCCTTTTTCTTTTACTGCATCTTGAAGTTGTTGTATTTGAACATCATCAGCACATTCGACCTCTGCACATTCTTTGGCTTGGCTGACATTGACTTTTTCTACACCAGGTACTTTTTTCAGATTTCGTTCTATCAATACTTCACAGCTAGAGCAGGTCATTCCTGTAACGTTGAGCTTTATTTTTTTCATGGAAATTCCTCTTTATTTCTTTAGTTTTAAAGACTTTCGCCGTAAAAGTAGGGCATTAGTAACAACGCTTACCGAACTCATCGCCATTGCTCCCCCTGCAATGATAGGATTCAACAGCCATCCTGTAAATGGATACAATACTCCTGCAGCGATAGGGATGCCTAAAATGTTGTAAATCAATGCCCAAAACATATTCTGCTTAATTTTAGACATTGTCATTCTGCTTAACATGATCGCACGGGGAACGTCCAATAAATTATTTTTCATTAGCACAATATTTCCTGTTTCCATGGCCACATCTGTGCCTGAACCCATAGCAATGCCGATGTCTGCCTGGGCTAACGCCGGCGCATCATTGATGCCGTCGCCGACCATGCCTACTTTTCCTTTCCGCTGCAATCCTTTGACATAGTTAACTTTTTCTTCCGGCAGCACTTCAGCAAAAAAATTCTGGATTCCTGCCTTTTTCGCTATTGCCTGGGCAGTTTGTTTATTATCACCCGTAATCATGTACGTCATTATACCCATCTTTTTCAGCACTGCAATTGCTTCCGGTGAATCTTCCCGTATTTCATCAGCAACCGCAATGATACCAAGAACTTTTTTTCCTGCTGCTACAATCATCACCGTTTTACCTTCTTCTTCCAGAGAATTAATTTTTGACGAGAAGGAAGAAAGTGTTATTTTCTTCTCATCGATTAATTTTTTATTCCCTAAATAATATTCTGCTGATCCTATTTTTCCTTTCACTCCTTTCCCGACAAGCGCTTGGAAGCCAGTAATTTTTTTGAAGATAATTTTATCTTCTTCTGCCTTCTGTACGATTGCTTCTGCCAAGGGATGTTCAGAACTTTTTTCCAGGCTTCCAGCAATCATCAATAGTTCTTTTTCTGTAACTCCCTTCACTGAAATGAGATCCGTTACGGCAGGCTTGCCTTTGGTGATCGTTCCCGTCTTGTCAAAAATAATATATTTTAATTTGTGCGCTGCCTCCAGAACGTCACCGCCTTTAATTAAAATACCATGTGTTGCTCCTTTA
>JAUYPT010000047.1 GCA_030695685.1 Nanobdellota archaeon
CCAGTCAGATAAGTAAGTATCAGCAACAGAGAGAGATTTTAAAACTAGAAGAAAGTAATATCCTTGACAAATTCGAAGAGTATATTTATTCTGTTAATTATTTTATTAATAAATATAGGATCATGAGTAAATGAGAAAAAGAAAAAATCTCCAAACACATTTTATCATTGAAAGACCAAGATTAAATAATATTATCTTCAATGAAGCTTAAAAGCAGATCACGATTCATGCCGCCAACACTTCTGGCTACTTCTTTGCCATCCTTAAGAATAAGCGTTGTTGGAACGCCGCGGATTTTAAAACGAGAACTGATCTCTGATGCTTCATAGACATTAATGTTGGCAAACAAGGCCTGCTGGCTATATTTTTGAGCAGCTTCCAAAAACAAAGGAGCGAGAGCTTTACACGGCGCACAAGGAACCCCATACATATCAACGACAGCATATTTTTGTTGAGAAATAACAGTATCAAATGTTTCACCGGTTAATTGTAGTACAACTGATTCCGGATCCAGTTCAGCAAGCTCTTTCCGATATTCGAGAGCATAGTCTGCACGACGCGCTGTGACATATTCATCAACTAATTTCTTTTCCTGAGCAGAAAGTAGAAACATGTTTCGAACAACAGCTGCAAGCCCGCCGCTCATCACTGCGAGAACAAATCCAGGGTTACTTTTAATCATCTCGTAGGGCGTATCTCCGTGGACACGTTTCTCTGCTTCAGATTGTAATTTTTTTACCACACCCAGCGCCTGATCGTAGTCGTGATGAGGTACATTTTTTCGTGATGCTTCCACTTGAATATCTTTAAAGAGTGTGCCCATAGAATAACCTATCACTGCGCCGTCTTTAACGTTTTCAACTAAATCATCAATAAATCCCATTTCCACTTCACCCATTGTTTATAATCATGAACTGATTAATATCTTTACCGCATCATCCCAGCTTCTCATCAATATCCTGCGCAATCTGCTGCAGATCGACAAAAACAGCATTAATGTCACGATGAATATCTTTAATCAAATCCTGCAAATGACTTTCCCGCAGCAGATAGCCATTTTTTTCCCGAACGACAATTCCGGAATCAATTAATTTTGTTAGATGATGAACTACCGTACTCCGGCTTAAATTAAGCTTCGTGGCAATTTCATCAGAGGAAAGCAGGTCCTGATTTTTTCCCATTTTTACGAGTGTAATAAAAACACGAAAACAGCTGCTGTCGCGATCCCGCAGATTGAATAAGCCTAACGAATTGCCCAGCCACTGCAATTCCTGATTGATATTATCAATACTATTTTTCCGCACTCGGACAATAGTTACTTTATATCCCATATTTATATCCCATAAAGCCAGAATGGAGAGTCTATTTTTAAAATTTTCTCGAAATATTTATATATAAGTTGCATTTTGAGTAGTATATGTCGATTTAAAGTAGTCAAATAAGAAATTGACAACAATCACCATGATAAACACACCTCATCAAACAGACAAAACAACTGCAACTAAAGAACAGAACAAAAATGAGCAGGAAACAGTTTCAGCAGACCACACTGCACTAGATCATCAAAAAATTGCAGAATTGACTGAATTACTGCAGCGAACCCAGGCTAATTTTGAAAATTTTCGCAAACAAACCGAAAAAAGAGTTCAGGAAATGCAGTTGATAGCAGCAAAAGGAGTTATTACCCAATTATTACCGATTATCGACAACTTTGAATTAGCGTTGAAAAGTATTGAAAATAAAGATCAAGGATTATTACAGGAATTTGTTGCAGGGATAGAACTTATCTATGGACAATGTAACTCCCTCCTGGACAAGAACCAGGTTAAAAGAATAGAAACACAGGGAAAATCATTTGACCCGTATGTCCATGAAGCGTTGCTGAAGGTAGAATCAGACTTGCCGGAAAATACCATTATTGAAGAATTGAAAAGAGGGTTTACAATGCATGGCCAAGTAGTACGCCACGCACAGGTCAAAATCAGCAGCGGTAAAAAAGAAAGTAAAAAGGAAACCAAAACAAAAGAAACAAAACAAGATCTCAAAAATACACCAACGAAAGAATAATCAGGAGGATATTACAATGACAACCACACCAAGCGGACAAAAAGTATCAGGAGCAACAATAGGTATCGATCTAGGTACCACATTTTCGGCAATCGCCATCCTTGAAGGAGGAAAACCACAAATCATTTCTAACGCTGAAGGAACAAGAACCACTCCCAGCGTTGTTCATGTTAAAGAGAGTGAAATTATTGTCGGGCAAATTGCCCGGAATCAGGCTATTGTTGACCCTTCCCATACCATCCGTTCCATTAAGCGAAAAATGGGGACTAATGAAAAAATAGAAATTGATGATAAAGATTATACCCCTGAACAAATCTCGGCGATGATTCTGCAAAAATTAAAGCGGGATGCCGAAGCATACCTTGGCCAGCCGGTTAAAAATGCAGTTATTACCGTTCCAGCATATTTCAATGACTCACAGCGGCAGGCAACAAAGAATGCCGGTGAAATTGCAGGATTAAATGTACTGCGAATTATTAATGAGCCGACAGCTGCAGCGTTAGCTTACGGCTTAGATAAGCAGGATAAGGAACAAACGATTTTAGTCTTTGATTTTGGAGGCGGAACGTTTGATGTTTCCATTCTGGAGCTAGGTGATGGTATCTTTGAAGTTAAATCCACCAGCGGCGACAATTTCTTGGGAGGAGATGATATTGACAATGTAATTATAGATTATCTCTGTGATCGATTTAAGAAATCAACAGGCATTAACGTAAACAATGATGCTGTCGCCATGCAGCGGTTAAAAGAAGCTGCAGAGAAAGCAAAAATTGAGCTTTCCAGTAAAACAAAAGTAGAAATCAGCATTCCGTTCATTACTGCAGACCAAAACGGCCCTAAACATATTAAAGATGATTTAACCAGAGCCAAGTTTGAAGAATTAATTGCGGACATTCTCAAAAAATTAGAAGCACCGGTAAAAAACGCCTTGAAAGATGCTGACTTAACTGCAGATGGTCTTGATAAAATTATTTTTGTTGGTGGTTCCACCAGAATTCCGATAGTACAGGAATTAGTCAAGAGACTGACAGGAAAAGAAGGAGATAAATCTGTCAATCCTGACGAAGCTGTTGCTGTCGGCGCTGCCATCCAGGCAGGTGTTATTGCCGGTGACATTAAAGATGTCTTGCTCTTGGACGTAACACCGTTAAGTTTAGGTATTGAAACGCTCGGCGGTGTTTTCACACAGCTGATTGAAAGAAATACAACGGTGCCAACCAAAAAATCACAGATTTTTTCCACTGCGGCTGATAACCAGACTGCCGTTACCATCCGTATTGGGCAGGGAGAGCGGCCGATGTTTACAGACAACAAAACATTAGGCCAATTTGATCTCATGGGCATTCCGCCTGCACCGCGCGGTGTTCCGCAAGTTGAAGTTACGTTTGACATTGATGCCAATGGCATTGTCCATGTTAAAGCCAAAGATCTTGGAACAGGCAAAGAACAAAAAATCCAGATTACAGGATCGACAACGTTAAGCAAAGATGAGATCGAAAAGATGAAGCAGGATGCCAAAGAGAATGAAGCAGAAGACACCAAGAAAAAAGCAAAAATAGATGCTGAGAATAACGCTGACAGCGTCATCTTTCAAACCAAAAAAGTACTGGACGAATTCAAAGATAAGATTGACGAATCTACCAAAAAGAAAATAGAACAGGGCATCAAGGACGTTGAAGAGGCGCGAAAAAATGGAAGCCCTGAAACAATCAACCATAAAATCGAAGCGTTGAATAAAGTCGTGCAGGAAATCGGCACGAAAATGTATCAGGAAGCAGCAGCGCAGCAGCAAGCGTCATCGAAATCAACAAAAGACGCAAAGCATAAACATTCTCCTGAGGAAAATGATACTAAAGATAATGACAATGTTGTCGATGCTGACTTTAAGGAAAGCCCAGATCACAAAAAAAAGTAAATCAGGAAGAAGAACAAAAACCAACTAAAGGTTTTTAAGTTCTTTCCTTTTTTATTCTTCCATGAAACTTCCTACAGAACAGCAATGCCAGAGTTACTTTACAGCCTATGTTGTGCCAGGCAATATTAACAGCCATTGCCATAAAGTAAGAGAGGTTGCTAACTTTATCGCCAGAACAGCAAAAAAATCAGGAGTAGACATTAACATTAAGCTCATCGACTGTGTAGCCTTGCTGCACGATCTTTTTAAAATTGTTTCCCTTCATGAAGATGATTTACAGCCAAACAAATTTCACTCTTATTCATTTTCAGAGAAGGAAAAAGCAATGTGGAAAAAATTGAAAGAAAAATATCCAAATATGCATGAAGGCGATGTTGCCTATGCTGTGTTCAAAGAGGAATTCCCGGAAATGGCGCTTGCCTTAAAAAATGTCAGCGATCCACAGCATCTCAATCCGACGACAGAAGAAATGATCGTCAAATATGCAGACTTGCGCGTGTTTCAAAATAATATTATTTCGCTTCCGGAGCGTCTTGCTTATTTGCAGGAGCGCTATCCATCTCCAAAGTGGCCGGAATATATTGTCAAGCTGGAGAAAGTAGAACAGCGGATTAAAGCGATGATCAAGATGAATCCTGATACCATTAAACAAAAAATGGAGGAAGAAAAAAATTAGTATTACCATGAGCAAAGACTATTATACGCTGCTGGGAGTAAGCAAAAACGCCGGCAAGGACGAAATTAAAAAGGCCTACAAGAAGCTGGCCATGAAATATCACCCTGATCGGGCGCCGGAAGATAAAAAGAAGGAATACGAAGAGAAATTTAAGGAAATCAACGAAGCTGCCGCCGTGTTAAGCGATGACAAAAAAAGGCAGCAGTATGACCAATTTGGCAGCGATTCTTTCCAAGGTGGAGGAGGCAGCAGCGGATTTCAGGGTTTTGATTTTTCCGATGTCATGTCTCAGTTTAAGTCAGGCGGTTTTGGCGATTTTGAGAATATTTTTGACCAGCTTTTTGGCGGAAGAGAAGGAAGAAAAAATTCTTCCCGAAAAGGCAATGATTTACTCTATGAAACAGAAATTACACTGGAAGACGTTGCCCAAGGCGTGGAAAAAAACATCTCTCTCAATAAATTAGAACACTGCCCTCAATGTCATGGTAAAGGAGCATTACAATTCGAGCAATGCCATCACTGTCATGGTTCAGGACAGATCAAAAGAACACAACGTACTCCATTTGGCATTTTCCAGCAGACTGGCCCCTGTCCGTACTGCCATGGCAAAGGTGAGTTAGCACAGGATTCCTGTTCCGATTGCGGCGGGGAAGGTGTCATTCGCCGGAAAAAGAATATTGATGTCTCCATTCCTGCAGGAGTGGAAGAAGGAATGCGCTTACGCATTATGGGTGAAGGAGAAGCTGGATATAATGGTGGATCAAGCGGCAACCTTTACGTGCTGATACATATTGCTGATCATCCTATCTTTGAACGAGAAAACGACAACCTTCATCTGACGATACCTATTTCATTTACGCAGGCAGTTCTTGGCGATGAGATCGAAGTGCCGACAATTGCAGGCAAAGCAATCGTAACCATCCCGCCAGGAACGCAATCCGAAACTGTCTTCCGCATGCGTGAAAAAGGATTACCATCTCTTAACAGCAAAAACCATGGAGATCAAATGGTCAAAGTCCATCTTGAAGTGCCGACAAAATTGACCAAGAAGCAGAAGGAATTACTCCTGCAGCTCAAAGAGGAAAAGCCAAGCAGGAGTTTCCTGCAAAGAGTGTTTGGGTAATTTATTTAAGCCTTAATTCTTGATTGTCATGCATTCCTTTTCTTATTTCAGTCTTATTATTTCTAGTATTACGCCGCCAGAAGAAATAAAATGCACTGCCGCTGGCGATAACACTCATCACAACAACCAAAAGAATCGTCGGAACCGCTCCAAATGAACCAGTTATCGCTGCACCAGTAGGTAAACTTTGATATTCATCTTCCGTGATTAATTCTGCCGAAAATGTTTTTGTTTCGGTATCATAGCTATTCCAGAAGCTTACTTTCATATCAAAAGTATATTTACCCGGGTCTTTTTCCTTGGCATCAAAATAATCCCTAATACGTTCTGTCATCAGTCCATCAATATCAACAGATTTAGTGCGGAATTCGTCAATTTTCTGGTCATTTTTTGTAACTTCAACATCAACAAAGACATTCTTAATTTCTTTATTCCATTGGTTCAGTAAATCCAACGAATACTGGTTAATGGTATGAGCAATGAAAAATTTGTCAAAATAGGTAATGTCGATGTCTGGCCTGCCGACGATTAAATTTTTAATTACTTCCGTGGTCTGGCCATCAAATGTTGTTACGGCAGAAACTTCAAACTCGCCGCGCTCAAACAAATCTTTATCAATCTGAACATCCAGCAATTTATTTTCTTTCTGCTTCAAATCCGTTTCTGCTGTTTCCACGACCTGCTGTTTTTGCTGCTTGTCATTAACATAAAATTTAGTTTTAATCTTGCCTATGTCTGTCTTGCCGCGATTTTCTACTTGGGAAACCAACCTGATTTTATCTTTATTTTCAAAGAAATTGAGGCTGGCAACAACGTATTTATCAGGATATGGCCCTTCAATGATTATTTTATGTTTTAAGACTATTTGGGAAGAGATAACTGTTTCTCCATCCGGAACATCCATTGTCTGTTGGATGATGATGTCTGCTGTCGATGTTCCGGGAGGCACTTCTTCTGGAAGAGTAACGCTAAAATCAACAGCAAGGGCATCATCATCTTCCCTAAATTTTAATTCTTTGGTGTTAAGTTTCACGTATTCCGCCATTTCTCCTTCCACGGAAACTGTTGCCGTAAATTCCTGCCGATCAGTATTAACAACCCATAATTTTCCTTCAACAGTTTCAGTTTTCAAATCATCAGAGATAATCATTGTTTTTACCGGCCGAATGCCGAGAGCTAAGACTACATTAACGATCAGCAAAAGTGCCAACAGCCAAACGATAATTTTTAGTTTCATTGTAGTCTCATCATTGTAGGTTTTATGATACGCTTGATCCTGAGGCGCTAAAAGTAACTGTAGAGCTTTTGGATCCGGATGGTTCATCCGTCGGAACGGTAATATTAATATCAATTTCAGCTTCATCATTGATGTTGCGCCAGTTCAATTCCACAACATGATAACTGGTATTAACCGCAGGCATGTTAAGGTAGCTTGTATTTGAAAGGGTAGAAAATGATCCTGTTTCTAAAGAACTTTCATTAACCCTAAACTGATAATTTCTGGAAGGATGAGTTACCGCAGTAAACAGCGCCGTGGCATTAATGCTGATATTCATAAAAATATTGCCACCATTCTCAAGCCTGAATGACGCCGGGCTTCCGTCACTCGTATTCTCTTCCGTTCCTACCGTCAA